>CAZJRC010000063.1:0-5399 GCA_964548495.1 uncultured Gammaproteobacteria bacterium
GATTTTACCCATATATTCCTTTCAGAAAAATCCAAAATCCAAAGCACTAAATTCCAAATAATTTCATTTAACTTCGACTCCCATGCTTCGGGCTGTGCCTCTGACTATATTCATTGCCGGTTCGAGATCGGTAGTATTCAAGTCTTCCATTTTGTCTTTGGCGATTTGTTCGACTTGAGACTTACTTAATATTCCTGCTTTTTCTTTGCCTGGTTTTTGAGAGCCTTTTTCGCTGCTTATAGCTTTTTTGATCATTTCGGCCACGGGAGGCTTTTTAGTAATAAAGCTAAATGTTCTATCTACATAAACTGTTATAACAACTGGAAGTATGTTGCCTTTCATTTGGGCTGTTCTGGCATTGAATTCTTTGACAAATTCCATGATCGGCAGGCCGTGCTGTCCCAGAGCCGGTCCTACGGGCGGCGCGGGAGTCGCTTCGCCTGCTTTGATATTTAATTTGATAAGAGTTTTAATTTTTTTAGCCATAATGCTCCTTTGTACTATATTTTTTTTACTTGGAGGAAATCAAGCTCGACCGGTGTTTCGCGGCCGAATATCGATACAAGAATACGTAATTTACCGGCTTTTTCGTTAACGAAATCTATTGTACCTAAGAAATCGGTGAAAGGACCGTCAACGATCTTGACCGCTTCGCCAAGAGTGAAGGCTACTTTGTATAATGGTTCTTCCATAGACATGAATTGCTTGATCGCTTTGACCTCTGCTTCAGATATTGGGGTAGGCTTGTTGCCCGCGCCGATGAACGAGGTTACTCCCTGAGTGCTGCGTACCATGAACCACGATTCATCATCCAGAAGCATTTTTACCAAGACATAACCCGGGAAGATTTTTTCTTTGACAGTTTCTTTTTTGCCCTGAGACACCTTGATGGTATTGCGGACAGGTACAATTATATCAAAAATCCGGTCGTCAAATCCCATGGCATCAGTCCTTTGTTTCAGAGATCGGGCTACTTTATTTTCATGACCCGCGTAGGTGTGTATGATATACCATTTCGCGGCTTCCTGATTTGCTTTTTTTGTGTCTGTAGATGATTGAATTACTTGTTGGTTCATAAATAATTTTATAAAACTATTTCAATATAATGCTCATTATTTGAGTCAGAATATAATCTAGCGCTCCAATGTATAAACTCAGAACAATACTTATAAATATGACGACTGAAGTCAGACGGATGATCTCATTTCGAGTAGGCCATTTGACCTTGCGCAGTTCGTCTGATGTCTGTTTAACAAAAGTGATAGGCGTAGTCATGTCGCAAAAAGCTAAAAATAAAACTCCAGCTAACAGCGGAGCTTAACTTATACATTATTTTAACAGAAGTTTGGGGGAGTGTAAAGGGGGTGAATATGCCCTATAATAGTTGCTTTTTCAGTAAAAATATGCTACAAAGGGTTTTGTATAAGCAGAATAGAAATATCATGAAAGAGAAATTCGCGTCTCAGTATCCATTTTATGACATACCTGGTCCTATCGCGATCGCGCATAGGGGAGGAGATGCTGCCGGGGCAGAGAAAGAAAATAGCATGGCCGCTTTCGAATCTGCCAATAAAGCAGGCATCATCTATGCTGAAACAGACACAATTCTTTCAAAAGACGGAAAAGTATTGGCTTTTCATGGAAAAGAAAATAAAAAAGATGTGAAAAAATTTGGATCCGAAATTTTAGAAATAATTCATACCATAGCCGGTTTAGATGGAAAAGAAATTAGAGATAGACTTCAGAGCATGACCTACGGTGAAATAAAAATAAAGATACGAACAGGCGGAGAAATAGTGCCGACTCTTGAAGAGGTGTTGATCGCATTTCCGGAAATGCGATTTTTTATCGATCCTAAAAGCAAGGAAGTTATTGTTCCGTTGGTAAATTTAATTAAAAAAATAAAGGCGCAAGACAGGGTTTCAATCGGCGCATTCGGTTATGATAGAGCGAAGGAAGTGGCTGAGCTTTTAGGCGGCCAAAGAAATATTTGTACAAGCCTTGGCAATCTTGAAAGTATAATGATATTAGGATTAGGTTTGAGATTAACCTCTCCGCTAGTGAAGTCTTATTTCAATAGAACGGGAGCTACAAGCTTGCAAGTTCCTCATAATATAGTTAGCACAAAGATGATTGAACGCGCGCATGAGCTGGGAATTCACGTCATAGTTTGGCCTTTGAGGCCGAAAACAGATGATAATCGGGCATATATGGAAAAAGCCCTGGATCAAGGTGTTCATGGATTGATGTCTGACCATACTTATGAATTGAAAGAAGCTGTATTAGCGCGTGATCCACAGAATGCTTCTATCAGACGTAATTTAAAAGATATTGATGATATCATTAAATGATATTGACATGTGATATAATATTTATTATAATTTGATTATGCTTAATGCAAATATTATTCCAGCCAGAAATCTTCAGAAATCTTATAAATCCATAATTGAACAGGTTAAGACTAAGAAGAAGGCAATAGTTTTGACTACTAATAAACTACCTCAAGCTGCTATTGTCAGTCTTGAGGATTTGGAAAAACTACAACAAATTAAGGCTATGCGGGTTTCTGTGGATTTGCTGAAGCTGGCAATTGAGAGCAAAGAGGAGCTCAAGGATTTACCGGGCGACTTGCGTCAAAGAGCAGACAAGATTTTATACAGTAGATAAATATGGCTAAAACATTGGTAGTTGATTCGGATTCAATCTTTGCCATCTACAACCCAAATGATCCACTGAATGTTAAAGCAACCGATACTTTGCAGAAATTAATAATTCAGGGATTTCAGCTTATTTATCCGACTTCAGTTCTCTTTGAAATTATATCTTTATTCCAACGTGTTTTACCTACTCCGACAGTCACCGCGAAACTTATAGATATGATAAAAAACGATGAGTTTTTTATTTATGTAATTGACAGCGAGCTTTTAAAAGAGTCCGCAGTACTATTCAAACCTGGAGGAAGTAAGAGAAATACCCTTATTGATTGTTCTGTAGCGGCGGTGGCTAAAAAAATAAAGGCTGAAGGAGTATTTAGTTATGATGAGTTTTATAAAAAACAGGGAATTAAATTAGCTGAAGATATAATTGATAAAAGATGATTTTATGGTAAATCAAATTTGTACAGCTTTAAGTTCAATACTTTGTAGAATGTAAAACTTGGCGGAGAGGGCGAGATTCGAACTCGCGGTGAAGTTGCCTCCACAGCGGTTTTCAAGACCGCCGCACTAGACCACTATGCGACCTCTCCAACGTGAGCCTATTGTAGCAAAAAAGCTGAAATTTTGCGAACCGGAAATTAATGTATATTGACAAAAGTAATGTAAAATGGTAAATTTAATATAAATATATGTCATATACAATAAACATAACATCTCAAGGACAGCTTAGTCTTCCGGTAAAAATACGACGAGAATTAGGTTTTTCAAAAACCAATAAAGCAATATTGTCAGTACAAAGCGGTAAAGTGGTTATCGAGCCGGTGGAAGATTTGCTTGACTTGAAAGGCTCAATCAAGACATCCAGAAAGTCTTTATTAAATCAGGACATCCATGATTTATTCGCAAACTCTGTTGTTGAAGAATATAAAAATAATAAACGATGAGTAAAATTATAATAGATATAAACGTGTTTTTGAGATTTTTACTGAATGATATTCCCGCGCAGAGAGATACATTTGAAAAATTGCTTCAAAAAGCTAAAAAATCAGAGCTTACTTTAATAGTGCCACAAATAATTATCTTTGAAATACTATTTATTTTGGAGAAATATTATCATGTAGATAAGCTGGAGATAATTGAGAAATTAAAAGCCATTGTTTCTTCAAAATATTTACAAATTGAAGAGCGCGAAGTTTTATTATCAGCTCTTGGTACTTTCTCGCATGAAAATATAAGTTTTGTTGATTGTTTTTTACTGGCAAAAGCGAAGAAAGAAAGAGCAGAGCTTATTACTTTTGATCAAAAACTGAAAAAATTATGAAGTGTGTGAATTGACAAATTAACAAAATTAATTTTCCTCGATAAAAAATATTTGATAAGAGATGATATTAAAAGGGAGTTTTTACCATTAAAAATTGTCTCACCAAAAGAATTGATAGAAGAAATTACATTAAAATAATTTTTTATTTCACCGTCACGCTTTTTGCGAGGTTGCGGGGCTTGTCGGGGTCGAGATTTTTTTTGACTGCTATATAGTAGGCAAGAAGTTGGAGAGGTATGACTTGGGTAATGAGCGGGGAACCGGTTTCGCGGACTTCTATCCAGTTGTCGAAGGCGGGATTGTTTTTAGAGGAAATGCCGATGATATGGCCGCCGCGGGATTTGATTTCTATGGCGTTGGAAATGATTGCATTGTAAGTCTCATCAAGCGGCGCTATGACAATACAAGGCGTCGCCTTGGAGATGAGGGCAATAACACCGTGTTTTAGCTCACCGCCAGCCAATCCTTCGGTGTGAATGTAGCTGCATTCTTTGATTTTTAAAGCTCCCTCCAATGCTGTCGCGTATGAAACGCCGCGGCCGATGATATAGAGATGTTGTTTTTGGGCAAGCAGGCTGGCAATGGACTTTATTTTGGCTATTGATTTTTTCTCCAGAAGACGGGCTATTTCTTTTCCTGAATTTATGAGTATTTTCCGGGCTTCATCTGTTTTGCCGATTATGGCATAGGCAAGCATGGTTAATACAGAAATTTTGGCAATATAGGCTTTGGTTGAGGCAACAGCTTTTTCCGGTCCGGCTCCGAGAAGCAGTTTATGATCTCCCATGCGGTAGATGGTAGAACCCAAGACGTTGGTAATGGCGATGATTTGGCTGCCAATTTGGCGCACGCGGTTTAAGGGTTCAATGACATCTATGGTTTCTCCGCTTTGAGAGAGGGGAATGATGAGACTTTTTTTGGTCAGAAAATCTTCGAGATAATTAAATTCGGAGGCGGGGGCGGTGTTGACATGCTGATGGGCGATTTTGGAGAAAAGATAGGTGCCTGCTAAGCAGGCATGGAAAGCAGTGCCAGAGCCGATGAAAAAAGTACCTCGGGCTTTTTGGATAATTTGACTGAGGCTAATAATTTGATCGGCATAAGTACTTGAGATCAGATTGATGACACCTGGCTGTTCATATATCTCCTTGAGCATGAAATGCGTATAGGTGCCTAATGTTGCTTGTTCTACCTTCCAGTTTATAGTTTCGATTCGCGGCTTGATTTCATTGCTATCGGAGAGAGAATAGAGCTTGCAAGTGCTGGTTAAGGATATTAGCTCATTGTCCTTGAGAAAAATTACTTTTTTCGTGTAGGGAAGTATAGCTGCAGCGTCAGAGGCTAAAAAAAACTCATTTTTTCCAATACCAATAATTAAAGGTGAGCCGTTTTTGACGGCAACCAGCTCTGCAGTTTTGGCG
>CAZJRC010000063.1:5466-6019 GCA_964548495.1 uncultured Gammaproteobacteria bacterium
TCAGATGAGAAATTAATTCAGAATCTGTATCAGAAATAATTTTGTGTCCTTTGGCTAAAAGGCTTTTTTTGAGTACTAGATAATTCTCGATAATTCCATTGTGGACGCTCGCGATTTGTCCTGCGCAGTCAAGATGCGGGTGTGAGTTTATATCGGTAATACCTCCGTGCGTTGCCCATCTCGTGTGGCCAATCGCAAGCGAACTGGGGACTGAGAACTTAGAACTAAGAACTACATTACCAATTTTGCCTATTTTCTTTTCGATGATGAAGCTATTTGCCTGTTGAGCAACAATGCCCCATGAGTCGTAACCGCGGTATTCAAGGCTTTTCAGGCCATGAAGTACGATATGGGGAGCGTTTGGTTTGTCTCCGATGTAACCGAATATGCCACACATAATAAAATCTCAAATCTCAAATTTCAAAACTACCACTTAGATTTCAAAATTTCGAAAGCAAATTGTAAGTTTGAAATTATAAGGCATTTGAAATTTTTAAGATATCGCAATGGTACTGCATTATAGGCTTGTGTGTCAAGCTGTTTTAGGAAAAGA
>CAZJRC010000064.1:0-3378 GCA_964548495.1 uncultured Gammaproteobacteria bacterium
GTGGGTATATGATACTCAAATTGGCCTTTTGGACCATTTATTTTTAGTAAATTCCCTTGTGTTGTTGCTGTTATACCGTTTTTAATTTCAATTACTTTTTTACCAATTTTTGACATAAGATTAATAAGAATTTACCAAATCTTAAATAGTAATTCTCCGCCTGTTTTTTTCTTAATCGCGTCTTTCCCTGTCAAAATACCATTATTAGTGGAAAGAATGGCTATTCTTGCTCCTCTTTGCTCTTTGACTATCTCCTCTGAGCCAATATATACTCGCAAAGACGGTTTGGAAACAATCAGGACATCTGTCAGCGTAGGCCGCCTTGCTTTGAATCGCAGTTTTATTAATAACATCTTTCTGCCTTCTATTTCTTCTTCCGCAACGCTTTCCAAAAACCCTGTCTTTATTAATGCTTTCGCAACAGCCTTTTTAGTATTAGAATAAGGCAGCGTAAGTTCTCTGATTCTAGCCCGCGCAGCATTTTTCAACTGTATAATAAAATCGCCAATTGTATAATTCATATATTTTTACCCCAGTTTACCAGCTTGCCTTTAGTACTCCCGGCAGTTCGCCTTTTAATGCTCTTTCCCGAAAGCATATCCTACATAAGCCGAATTTACGTAGATAAGCACGGTTTCTGCCGCAAATACCACATCGATTAATCATGCGAACCGCAAATTTTTGTTTCTTTTTAAATTTTACGACGTTTGACAATTTGGCCATAATACCTCCCTCGGAGGAAATTCTAAATACAAAATCCTAAATCCTAAACTATTTTAAATTTTTTCAGCCTTGGAATTATACCACATTCCATGTCGCTTCATCTATTGTTTGTGTTGTTCTTTAGCGAATGGCATTCCAAGAGACTCAAGCAATAAGTAACCCAACTGATTACTTGACGCTGTTGTGACAATAATAATTTCCAATCCCTGCAGTCTTTCAACGCTTGCCGGATCTATTTCAGGAAAAACAGTATACTCATGTAATCCCAGGGTATAATTGCCATGGCCATCAAAACTCTTCCTATTAACTCCACGAAAATCTCTAATACGAGGCAGAACTATTTTGACAATTTTATCAAAGAACGCGAACATTCTTTTTCCTCGAAGAGTAACAACTAAACCGATCGAATCACCCTGGCGCAGCTTAAAGGTAGCGATAGCTTTTTTTGCTTTGGTTATTTTTGGTTTTTGCCCGGTAATTAACGCTAGCGCTTTTTCCGCCGTTGCAATATTTTTCTTGTCCGAAACCGCATCTTTGACCCCTATATTGACCACAATTTTTGTCAATCCAGGTACCGCAAGCGGGTTTTTTATATTAAGCTTTTCTTGCAACTTCTTGCTGATTGTGGTTTTAAATTGTTCTTGTAAAGTTTGGTTTTCCATAATCCTTGTCAGTTTACTTAAATCTCGCTTTTGCATTTACTGCAAATTCTAACTTTTTCGTCCTTTAAGAGTTTGTATCCTATTCTGATCGGTTTTTTGCATTTTTTACAAATGAGCATTAGCCTGCTTGCGGGCAAGGGTTTTGTAATTGTTATAATTTCTGATTTTCGGCCAGGAAGTCGCGATTTCACATGTCTCTTGTACTGATTAGCACCTGAAACAATTGCTTTATTTTCTTTGGAAAATATTTTTTCAATTTTTCCAGTTTTTCCAGCGTCTTTTCCTGCTGTTATTTTTACTTCGTCGCCTTTTTTGAGTTTCATATTATAAATTTAAACTACCTCTGTAGCCATACTGGCAATCTTGGCAAATCCGGCATCGCGAACTTCACGGGCAATTGGACCAAAAATTCGTGTGCCCCTGGGATTTTTGTCTTTGGGATTATCAATAATTACTGCAGCATTATTTGAAAATCTGATATATGAGCCGTCACTCCTGCGATATTCTTTCCTTGTCCGCACTACTACAGCTTTGACAATCTCGCTATCTTTCACTGTTCCGTTTGGCGCGGCTTTTTTGACCACTGCATTAACTATGTCTCCAATGCGTCCAAATTTTCTCTTTGAGCCGCCGAAAATATGGATAACTGTGAGCTCCTTCGCGCCCGTATTATCTGCCGCTGTTAGTATAGTTTTTGTCTGTATCATACCTTTTTACTCTTTTTAGCTTTACTCTGTTTTGTCTTAGCATTTGACTCTTTTGGCTTAACAGGCTGTAAAAGCGCGAAATGTTTGTCTTTACTAACTGGTCTTGTTTCGGCTATATTTACTGTTTGACCAATTACAGGCTTTTCTCCCCTGTAATCAACTTTATATTTTTTACTTCTTTTCAATAATTTTTTGTACAATGGGTGGGAAACAATCCTAGATACTTCGACTACCACTGTACCCTCCATTTTATTAGAAATAACTTTTCCTTTTAGTATTTTAGGCATTTTTGATCAACTCCTTTTCTCTAATGACTGAACGCAAGATAGCAATTTTTTTACGTGTATTAAAAAGCTCGCGCGTATTTTTCAATTTATTCTGTACTTTATTCAGCCTATATGTCAAAAGGCTGTCTTCTGACTCTTTAAGTATTTTTACTAATTCGTTAATTTCTTTAGTATGCAATTCTTTTTTATCATTGGTTTTCATATTACTCTTTGGTTACAATTTTTGTTTTAACTGATAATTTGTGAGATGCCAATCTTAATGCTTCGTAAGCGATTTCACGACTTACCGCACTCATTTCAAAAAGTATTCTTCCTGGCTTGACGGGCGCCACATATTCAGATATATCTCCTTTTCCACCGCCCATTCTTACTTCCGGCGGTTTTTTACTGACTGGCTTATCAGGAAAAATCCTAATCCAAATTCTTCCGCCTCTTTGCGTATAGTGGGCTATAGCGCGGCGAGCAGCCTCAATTTGCTTGCCAGATATCCATCCTATATCTTGAGTTGACAACCCGTAATCACCGAAGGTAAGCTTCAAACCACGAGTCGCATTGCCCTTCATCTTTCCCCGCATCTGCTTTCTATATTTCATTTTTCTTGGCATTAACATAAGATAAGGCAATCACAAATTAAACCTTGAACTGCTTGCCCCCTTTCTCCTGTGAGCGATTGATCCAGACCTTGATGCCTATATAGCCTTTTTTAGTCAATGCCGGAACTTGAGCATAGCTGATATCTTCTCTAATTGTTGAAAGAGGCACTGTCCCCAAATGAATTCTTTCGCGCCGCGCTATTTCTGCCCCCGCTATTCGTCCAGAAAGAGCTATTTTTACTCCTTTCGCACCGGCTGCCATCACCTTAGATGCAGTAATTGCAAGAACTCTTTTAAAAGGAAGTCTTCTCACGAGTTGGTCAGCAATATTAACCGCGACTAAATATGCTTCAAGACTAGGCTCTTTAACAGGTTCTACACGAATATCTAATTTTGGCAGATTTTT
>CAZJRC010000064.1:3514-5851 GCA_964548495.1 uncultured Gammaproteobacteria bacterium
TGCAAAATAAATTTTTTCATATCCTCAAGACCTGTTCCGGCTCTTCCAATGGCAATGCCTGGACGAGAAACGTAAATTATTAAACGCACACTATTAATAGACCTCTCTATTTCGGTTTTTGCTATTCCTGCCGGCTTCAATCTCTCCATTAATTTTTTCCTGAGTATATAATCCTCTAAAACACTATCTTTATATCCCTTATCATCAAACCAACGGCTGTCCCAATTGTAAATAACACCTAATCTTAAGCTGTGCGGATTTACTTTCTGACCCATAATTAAAAAATATCAAAAATCAAATATCAAAAATCAAAGATATTAGATATTTAATTTTTCTTTACTCCTTCCTTTTTTACTATTTTCTGCTTCTCTATTTTTTTATCTTGCATATTTTTTGTTAATGCCTTTGCAGTTTCAGTCGCGGCTTGGTTTGTCTTTACTTCCTTTGTTTTTAAAATAATATTTATATTGCTGCTTTTCCTTTTATAGGGATGTATTCGACCTCGCGTTGACGGATGGAAGCGTTTTAGGCTTGGTCCTTGTGTAATATTAATACTATCAATAGTCAAACTATTTTTATCAAGCCGCGCATTGTTAACCGCGTTGGCTATCGCGCTTTTAAGCGTTATCGCGAGCGGAATCGCAGCCCTTTTTTGAGTTGCTTTAAGTGTCGATAAGGCATTGTCGATGGATAAATGTCTTATCATATCCGCGATTAAACGTACCTTTCTAGGACTTATTCTAACCGATTTAGAAATTGCTTTGATTTCCATAAAAATATAATCTGTCATTCTGAGCGAAGCGAAGAATCTCTGAACTAGTTTCAGATTAAACTTGCATTCGCAAGTGATCCTTCGGCTTTGCCTCAGGATGACATGTTCCTAAGTCTTGCTAATCTCTCTGGCGACTACTTTACCATGACCTCTAAATATTCTGGTCGGGGCAAATTCTCCAAGACGATGGCCGACCATAGTTTCAAGTATAAAGACTTTTATAAAATTCTTGCCATTGTGTACATGAAAAGTGCTACCAACAAACTCAGGCGGAATTTGACAGGCACGCGACCAAGTTTTAATCGGATCATGATTGCCTGTTTCTTTTTGTTTTGAAACTTTTTTTAATATTCTAGGGTCAATATATGGCCCTTTTTTACTTGAACGACTCATAATTTTATTTTCTCCTCTGTAAAATATATTTATTAGAATATTTATTCTTATTGCGCGTTTTGCCAACCGCAACGCGTCCCGCAAAAGTTTTGGGAGAAGACATACCAATTCCGCTCCTACCTTCTCCTCCTCCATGCGGATGAGACCTAGGATTTTGAGCGACTCCTCTGACTGTCGGGCGTATACCCATTCTACGGCTTCGTCCAGCTTTGCCTAATATCTCGTTCTTCCATTCAATCTTGCCTAATTGTCCAACAGTGGCCAAGCTCTCTTCTCTGACTTTTCTTATCTCATTGGATGGAAGCTTGAGATGAACAAAGCCATGTTCGCGAGCAGTTACAACAGCGGCAGCCCCCGCGCTTCTAGCTAATTGTCCCCCTCTTCCGGGGGTCAACTCAATATTATGAATAACTGTCCCAATCGGCATTAGGGCAAGAGGAAGACTGTTTCCGATTTTTGGCTCGACTTCTTTTCCCGCAGCGACATTATCATTGATCTTCAACCCCTCAGGCGCGAGAATATATCTTTTATCGCCATCAGTATATTGTATTAGCGCGATATCGCAAGTCCGATTTGGATCGTATTCGATCGAAATTACACTGCCTATAATGTTAAATTTGTCGCGCTTAAAATCAATATTACGCAGGAAGCGTTTATGTTCTCCGCCCTGGTGTCTAACCGCTACTTTACCATGCGCATCACGACCTCCATGTTTTTTTCTGATTATTTTAAGTTTCATAAGTATTATATCATTTTTTCTTTTTTTTCTCTTCTTTTTCTCCACCGATTTCAAACTTGTCTATTTTTTCACCTTTTTTGAGTGTAACAATGGCTTTTTTCCACACCGGCCCGGCAACTTCAACCTTACGGGCACCAATTCTTTTTCTCTTACCTTTAGCTATTGCTGTTTGTATATTTACAACATTTACCTTGAACATGCTTCTTACTGCCTGTTTGATATCTGTTTTTGATGCTGACTTGTCGACAATAAAGCTATATCTTCCTACCCCCGATGAGCTCATTGCTTTTTCAGTAATAATTGGACTGATAATTATTTTCTGAATATTCATATTAATTATTTTTCTTATCTAAAAAATGTTTTTTTAATTCAACAATTGCTTCTTCCATGAAAAGTAATTGACGATTGTTAAGTATATCATATGCGCTAAGCC
>CAZJRC010000065.1:0-5806 GCA_964548495.1 uncultured Gammaproteobacteria bacterium
GTTATTATTAACTTAATACTGAAATATTTTTATTGTCGTCTCCAATAAGAGCGCCTTTACTGTGACAGCCTTTCGGGTGCTTGTTGCAATTCAAAGCTTCCGCAACAATACTCCACTGTATGGTAATATCATGTGCTGTTGCGTACCATGTATTTAAGTTTTCATCGATGGCCCAGCTTAGAGAAACATGATCTAGTATTGTATGATCGCTGTTCATGGTTATGGCGTCTAATGCGTCTCCTGATCCGTTCGGCGTACCAGTACGAACCCGAATAAAGCGTATGATAACATCGTGAGCGGAAGGCGCGATAGTTACGAGTCCCTTTGCGTTGGTGGGAGCGGTCCTAAGCGTAATACCATCACCGGTAGCTGTCTGGCCGGCTATTGTGAGGTAAGGATTATTAACAGTAAGGCCGGAATTCAATGTAATCGTTCCTCCAATCCGGAACACGCAGTTTCTCGGCCCGCTGGCTTCTATGCAGGAGCGCAAACTACCCGCGCCGGAATCATTCAAATTAGTCACTTCTATGACAGCACCGCCGCGTCCGCCGACCGCGTTTGCTCCGAACCCTTCAGCTGTGGGGAAAGCTTTGATAGCTACGGCAGATGTTTGATATTGTATGGGTAGTATGGGTTCTATTTGGGCTCTTGAGCGTAGTTCCTGCTGCTGATTTAACACAGACAGACTTATGGGTATGCTTATGATAGATAAACTTATTAAGCCAATAATTATAAGGCGCTTTTGAGACATAGTGAAGTTTTACTTAATTTAGTATAATTAATAGCCGACAAATGTGTCAACTGTGTGATCTAAGATACTTTTATAATGACTATTAGAGCTTTACAGCTTGGCGCGAGGTTTTCGTTGCCTCCCAATTCTTTGGGTTATTGCGGTAGGGGTACAGCACCGGAAAAATTTAAAAATTGCATCATTACCGGAAACTGTGATGGTGTTGAAGAAGAAATTTCTAACTTTCTTGTGCTTTATCCTTATTTGACAACAATCGCTCAGATTACTTCTCTCCCAATATTTTCGTATCCTGTTATTGAAGCTTTTTGGCTGGGAAATAAGGAGTTGAAAAAAGCCAAAATTACTGATTATGATTTACTTCTGGATAATTTTTTGAAACAAAGAGTGCCTGATTTTTTTATGGCAGAACTAAGACTAAAAAAGCCCAAGGTTTTTATTCCGTTTCATCTTTTTCAGATATTACATATAGGCGTGGGAAAAGCAAGCGGCGCCGTGCCTTTCAATCTGGACTCAATCAATAATTGCATGATCCGCTGGGGAGAGGTTATGAAATTAGACGATAAAATGGCGCTGATTCGATTGAATAGCTTGAAAGAGAAGAAGCAAGCCTTTGTGCTTTATAAAAAAGAGGAAACAATTCCGTTTCTTTCTCAATTGCTTCCCGAACTGAAAGTCGGCGATACCGTCACGGTACATTGGAATATGACAGTTAAAATACTAACAAAAGATGAAGAAAAAAATCTTGAATATTGGACAGAAGAGGTTTTGAAATACACTCTGTATGTCTAAGAATAGGTACACAATTGCTCAAAATGAATAGCTGTAAATACAACCAATTAATTTTTTGCTAAAAATATTAAAATATTTCGCGATATGGGAATGTAGCGAATGCAGGAGTCGCGTTAATTCCTACCTTAAGACACTTTTTTAACGCATCTCCTACGCATCCTGCCAAAATGTATGACTTGAAATTGCGCGGTATATGTTCTTCGCAATCATGAATTGGTTCGTGATACATATTTTTTGAATTTCTAATCCATAAATAGCTTCCGGCTATTATTGTCCTTGTTAAACCTATTTTTTTAAACTCTCTCAGAAGCGGAGATAAGCCGATTCCTACCGGTTGGGGATCACTTGGAAAAGTTGGGACTAAATAAATATCGCCATTATTTATTTTTATATTTTCAAAATTTTGCTGAAGCTTAGAGACTTCATGCTTCTCTTCGAATACTATTATGGGTAGGCCAAGCTTCGTGTATTTATTTATTGAATTTTTTAACCTGCATTTATATTTCTCATATTCTTGATCGCTATAACATAGTTTATTTGGGAAATTATATATATCATCTTTTTTAAAGAAAAAAGGGTGAATTATTATCGCGGCATTCCCATGAGAAGCTTTAAGCGATGATCGAAGCTCTTCCATTCTATCTGGTAAATCAATAAATCTTATAGAGATAGGCGAATCTTTCTTATTAAATTGTAAGTTTTTGTCTTCTATCCCTGCACTGCCTAAACACTCTTTCATAATATAGGCTATTATAGCATAATTAGAATTTTGCGCTGCAAGGCAGAAAACAGCAAACAGTTTCTTTATTCGAAGACTAGATCTTTGTTCTTGATTACAACTTCTTTTTTCGCTGCATACCAAAAAAGAGCAATACCGAAAATCATCAGTCCTGATTGTATTCCCATCAGCGGAGGATAAGCGTGAGTGACGAAAATCGCGGAAAGAATATTTGTGACTAGAGTTGAGGCGACCAGGACAGAGGTCACAGTAGTCGCTGGGGCGTATTTCAGAGCGCGGTACCAACTCATGACATATCCCAAAAGCGCAGCTATGGCGATTATCATATAAAGCCACTGCTCTGATGTAAGCGACAATGATTTAGCAAGTGGCGCCGGAGTTGTTATCGCGCTGGCCGCTAGAAGTATAAGCGATCCCAATCCCATCCGTGCCGCTGTGACAATATCAGGGTCAACTGTCGGCAAAATTTTCTTGGCAAGCACATTCTCAATAGCCCAGAATATTGTCGCTATGAGCACCAAAAATTCTCCCTCCAAAAAAGTAAATCCCTGAAATCCTCCGACCAGCAGATTCGCGCCAAACAGTATTATCACTCCAAAAATCTGCAGAGGAGACATCCTTTCTTTCAAAAGCGGTATGGCCATGATCGCCACCCAGATAACCAGAGTTTTATGAATGATCGCGGCGTTAATGGCTGGAATTTGAGTCAGTCCTGTGAAGTACAGATAAAAGGGAATTGCTCCGCCGATAATACCGATTAGAACTAAATATATTAATTCTCTTTTATTTAATTTTTTTACCAGCTTCCACTTGCTGCTTGCCAGAATTATCGCCAAGATCAGCAGGCCGACTCCCATATTCTTCACAGTAGTAAATATCAACGGAGGCTGTATGGCTGTGAGCGCGAATTTATTGAAGAAAATCGCTATTCCTGAAATAAAAGCGGTAATAAGGGCGAGATAGATTCCTTTGCTCGTGTTTCCCATAATTTACGCGGGCCAGACCTGCTCACCGGTTTCAGAATCAGTGATGACGATTGCTTTGGTCGGACAGGCTTGGGCTGCCAGAAGAATATTATCAAGAATATCCGTGCTGTCTGCTTTAACCCGCGCTTTACTCTCGCTATCTAATTCAAAAGTCTGGGGAGAGATTGCCAGACAGGACGCCGCGCCGATACAGGTATCGCGCAGTATCTTAATTGTGTATTTACCCACCTTTACTACCTTGTCTGTTGTAGTTTGATTTGTCTGATTATTCATTAATTTGAGTATAAATAGTTTCAAAAAAAAATGCAATAGGATATAATTCTTATTAACGATGATAGTAAAAATTAAAGAAAAAAAAGAAATTGCCAAAGACTATCTGCAAGTTACATTCGATTCGTCAGGACAGGAATTGAATTTCAAAGCAGGCCAATTTTGCAAAGTAACTCTTGTAAATCCCCCTCGCAGTGATGACAGGGGAAATAGCCGGTTTTTGGGATTTACAACCAGCCCCTCTGAAAAGAGCACATTCTCTGTTTTGACAAGAAAAGGCGTTTCTGCTTTCAAAAAGTCTTTGGAGGAACTGCCAATTGGTACTGAAGTAGAATTAGGAGGCATTGACGGACGGATCAATAATTTGCCCGAAGATCATACTCAACGCCTGGTTTTTCTAGCAGGCGGTATAGGAATCGCCCCGATTATGAGCGTATTGCGGTTTTTCCACGAAAATTCCTGGCCATACGAGGTTACGCTTATTTATATAAATGAAGACCGAGAATCTGCCGCTTTTTTAGAAGAATTAAACAGCTTTAAAAATGAGTCTACTAAGTTCCACTTGGTTAGTGTAATGACCAATGAGCCCGACTGGACAGGCGAAAAACGGGAAATAGATACCCAATTTATAAAGGATCATTTTCCTAGGGCTGAAAAATATTTATATTTCATAACCGGAACACCCAAATTTGTGCCAAACATTTTCAGACAGATACAAGAAGCAGGCGTCCCTGTATCGAATATTAAAATGGAAATATTTACAGGCTACTGAAACTCGCATGATTAAAATTATTGTGCTTGGCGCCGGAGCAATCGGCAGTACATTCGCCGCACTTTTGTCTAAAAAGCATCAAACTACTCTAATAGGCAGGAAAGGTCATGTTAATAAAATTAATAAACGCGGATTACGATTGACAGATAAAATCAATGAAACGTTTCATATAAATTCCGCCACGAAAATAAATAATATTGACGAGGGTACTATTATCCTCCTGACAGTCAAAGCTCACGAGACGAAACAGGCGGTTATCAGTATAAAAGATAAAATTAAAAAGGATACTGTAATTATTTGTATCCAAAATGGACTGGGATCTGAAGAAATTGTAAAAAGTCTGGTTACTTGTAAGGTAATTCGTTTAGTCACTATGATCGGGGCAATTTTCCTGGAAGATGGCTTGGTAGAAGTGACTACTTCAGCACCCACCTATATTCCCGCGGATGAGAAGAGAATCGCGCAGTTGTTTCATAGTACCGGGATCCCGATAGTAAAAACTTCCAACATCAAACAGGAAATTTGGAATAAATTAGCGATTAACTGTGTTATCAATGGCTTAGGTTCCGTCTTGCGCGTCAAAAATAATGCCTTGCAATCGGCCTATCTGAAAGATACCAAAACTGAAATACTAAATGAATGTATAACCGTTGCTGAAAAAGAAGGAGTGACATTGAAGCCGTCTCTGCTTACAGATATAAATAGTTTTATTCAAATTTCAACCAATATTAACTCAACATTGCAGGATTTAATGAGGCACAAAAAAACAGAGATAGATTTCCTCAATGGCGCTATAACGCTATTAGGTAAAAAGTATAAAATTAAAACCCCAGTCAATACTGCTATTTGGGGTATTATAAAAGCGAGCGAAGCATTTCGTTTCCAGCCTGCATTACCTATACAAAGTAATGGTTAACAACTCGCACTCTACGAGATTGCTTCCCCTCGGTTTCGCTCAAGCTAAACTTCCTCGCAATAACATCCAACGAGTAGTTACTTGTTAAAAAAACAACTATCTTGAATTAAAAAAGACATCCCAATCCTCTTTTTTTGAGCCTATACTTTTAACCGTAACCACTGGATCACAAATTGGGTATGCCGCTTTGTCTCCACTTTTCTCTCCATTTCTCCAGCCTTCGCCATTGACGAGACCACTGTTAATCGGAAATCCAATTGCTGAAATTCTTTCTTTGTTGCCTAGTCCTGGAATGCCAATAGTTGTGCGCTTGTCCCACATAGTAACCCTATCAGTTGGATCACTCAATTTATTCCAAACTGGACGACTAGTGGAATCTGGATTAATTGTACCCATTCCAATTTGTTCTTTTGTCATTTATTCTCACCTCCTTTTCTTTTTTAGGATAACTCTATTATGCACCCACAGCATCTTTTGTCAACTGCAAGTCGGCTCTATGTCAAGTAGTGGGGTAATTAATCAGCGGCCATCATCATACTTTCAGTCATTTCGAACCCTGACGTAAGTCATGGGTGAGAAATCC
>CAZJRC010000066.1:0-878 GCA_964548495.1 uncultured Gammaproteobacteria bacterium
TGGAAAAAGTTATCTTGGTTCTATACCGCCATCGCAGCATTTGTAATCATTATTGCGATCTACATCTCTCCTCCCGATATTCGCGGTGATTATGTCAATACTGTCCCGGTATATATTGCGCAGTATTCAATTCCAAAATACAAAACTCATTCTTTGCAAGAATTTATCCCCTCATGGATTGATCTGAAAGAAAAAAACTGGCGGCTTGACACCTTTAATCCGGGACTGACGCAATGGTGGAATTATACCTCAGACATGCCAAATACACGAGGTTACGCGATTGGCACAAATCAAGATTGGCAATATTTTTTACAATACGCAACAAGAGATCCGAAGCTGGACAATCAGGAACTTGTCAAAAACAGGGCATTGTTTTTACTCGATGCCTTTGGAATTGGCTACCATGAAAATTCAATCGCTCCATATCCCAAGTCTATCCTTTCAGACCCGCAAGTTATTATAAACACGGAACGCAAAAGAGATTTTACCTGGTATCAATTTTCGCCAGATTCTGTTTCTCCAATTGTTGCTCCAGTCAATAGCAATACTGTACTTTTCATCGGTGACGATCTCGGCTATGAAAACTTTATCCGTGTCATCGCCATGACCAATCTTAATTCCTTTTATTTTATTCCAATTAAGGGCCCTAAAAACATTGATGATATTTCAGAAAAAGATCTGTCTCGATACAAAGCTGTTGTTGCGTATCAATTTCGCGGCAATAATTGGTCAAAGTTAATTGAATATGTGAAAAAAGGCGGCTTGCTTTTTATAGAAACAGGCGCTCTGAATGACCCGCCAACCAATAACTTAGCCGAAATATTTCCAGCAGACTCACTAACCGAACAAAATATTCAAGGCTCCTTAGCCAATAATAG
>CAZJRC010000066.1:888-5800 GCA_964548495.1 uncultured Gammaproteobacteria bacterium
ACAAGAACCACTTCTTCAAGCTCTTTGTTATCCATTTTCACCTCTAATTTATGAATATGGCCCATGGAAAATATCCGCCGCGAATCTATCGGATATTAAATCCGGTACAACGCCAATTTTGACTAAAGACAATAAACTTTTGCTTACGCAAACAAAATTAGACAACGGACAGATAATCTGGAGCGGGATGAACTTACTCTACCACATTGTGAAATATGATAACTTTGAGGAGGCTAAATTATTTGCCAATATTCTAAAACCTGTTACCGCGAAAAATCATGATAAATCCTCGTTCAAAGTAAGCAGAATAAATCCGGGAATAATTAATATTACAGGAACAAATATTAATGGAGTTTACTTCAAAGAAAATTATGATTCCGGATGGACTGCCGCAATCAATGGAAAACAAACTCCCATACTAAAAGCCGGACTTGATTTTATGTACATTCCAATTCCACGACCAATAAATAACGAGTCTCAGCATATCATTCTGACTTACAGCGGTAGCCTTGTCTCCTGGTTACTCTTTTATATAAGTATTCTCGTTTTCTCTATGTCTATTATTTATTTACTTATTCCTCTCCCGTTTCATGCAATTCATCACCATACCCGCCATCACGTCAAACATAAAGTAATCAAAAAAATTCACACCTGGTGGCAGAAAGAGTAATTTTAAAAAAATGCTTTCAAAATTTAGATCTTCTAAATATTTCTTTCTTCTTGGAATTTTATTTATTGGAATCGTTTTAAGAAATATATACCTTAACCAGCATGATATATGGTTCGATGAAGCATTTAGCTATTTCGTCGCCAAATCATCGCTTCATGACATTCTAGTAGCTGCATCAGCAGACAATCATCCCCCGCTCTATGAACTTATGCTCCATTTTTGGATACGAATTTTTGGCACAACCGCGATAGCCATGCGCTCATTATCGCTGACTACCGGAATACTTTCCCTGCCTATTTTTTATCTCTTGACAAAAAAACTAGTTGGTAAAAAAAACGCGCTTATCGCGCTTAGTATCTTTACTCTCTCACCGCTTATGATTTATTACTCAGCCGAGACTCGTATGTACAGCTTATTTGTTTTATTAACTCTACTTACAGTACTATTTTTTCTATCTGTAATAAAAAAACAAACTATTATAAATACATTTTCTTTTATTCTTTTTTTCACACTTGCTCTTTATGCTCACTATTATGCTTTACTTTTTTATATTCCATTTACAGTATTTACGCTAAAGCATACAGGAATACATCAGCTACGTCTTTTTCTATTTCTTATCATTCCCCTTCTATTATTTGTTCCATCGATAAAAATTTATTTTTCCAATCCGCATCCGGGTTTTATCAGCACAGACACAATTATTGCTCTGCCTGCAACCTTAGCCTCTTTTATCCTGAGCGGGACAGGTATCGTAACTCTGCGGGCATTTTTTGGAGCGTCTATGCCACTTTGGATAAAATTATTGTTTTCCTTTACCGTTGTATTCTTCTTATTACTTGGTTTAAAAGGATTTCAATATTCATTCAAATCTGAAAACGGCAAATTTATTATTTTTTTGTCTTTCCTTCCTTTGTTATTTATGGCATTTTTAAATTTTTTAATTCCTGTTTTTTCCGTCCGTTCAACCATTTTCCTCGCTCCATTTTTCTATATCTTGGTAGCGATTGGTATTTATAATCTTCCCAACAAGCTACATGTTATTATTCTTACATCAATTTGCTTATTATTAATCTCAGTTAACATTATTGTTTTAACAAACAACAATTTTAAAGGCCCACCGATCAAAGAAATGGCAAACAAAATTAATACCAAACACATAATTATCCATACAAGTATTTTAACCTATTATCCGTTTAAATATTACAGACCTGATGCGGAAAATATTTTAATATCTTCCAATCCTCTCAGCCCCCAGACAATCTCTATAATTAGCGGTAAATCACAAGCAATCCCAAAAACTTATCAATCATTCGTACTGATAGACATCATCAACGGCGCGGACCATAAAGAGTTAGCAAAAATCAAACTTAGTCTTGATAAAAACTACAAAGTGGTAAATAAAAAACAGTTGGAAGCACTAACGCTCATTCGCTATGAAATGTAATCGCCAACGAATACACAAAACTTAACCTTAAACGCTAGAAATGTGCTTTTTAGGACTAATAAATTAAGAATTATTTTTAGTTTAAATTAATTAGCAAGGACATTGCCTGTAACAGGGGTTATTGGAGTAGCTACTCTAAAAACAACAAATTTTTTGCTCTGTGTTTTTCATTTTAATCGTATTTCAGACACTTCCTTCCAAAAAGATTCTTCCTGTAAGCCTGTTTCTATCTGTTTACCAAATACCTTCTCCGCGATTTTTGCCATTTTTGAATGTTTTAACAGAAAACTCTTTATAGCAGATTTAACATGCACCATCGAATCAAAAGCATAAAAGTAATAAAAAATCGACGGATACGCTTTTTTGCTTCTCACAAACTCCTCCATTTCCCGCCTTAGATTCCCAAAACAGATACGAAACGTAATCGGTAGGCTTAAGTTTTCTTAAATAAGATTTAGGTAAATGATATTTCCATGAATGATGGATGAAATGATTTTTAAATCGAAACGTAATCTTTTCACCGGCTATATCTACCAGCCAGCGATGATGAGAATAACCGGCAAAATGCTCCCCCTCAATCCCCATGATTGTTTCGACCGTTCTGGAGGGCACTTCTATATAACCTCTTTTCCCAATACGTATAATCTCCGAACATACATAAAGCGGGTCTTTAATATCTTCCAAAGTATGGGAACAAACTACGAAATCTATTTCTTTGTCTTTAAACGGTAATCTCTTTCTGCCGCTGATGTCCTGTATGATCCAGGTTTTTTTTGAAAAATACTCCTTATCCGGCCCCTGAGAGCCATGTATTCCGCGCGTTTCGTAAGGCATGAGGTCTATTACATAATTTGCCCTGTTGAATGGGATTGCCCACCCTCCGATATCCAAAACTATGTCTTTTGGCAACAGCAATTTCAGTATTTTTTTACAATTCTCCTCAAGCATAATAACTTATTCATCAATCTCATCCTTCACCCACCAAGACTTTATCCGCTTGTGCGATTTTCTGAATAAAGTCTTATAAAATCTCCCCAGAACCGCGCCTTTCAGAAAAACTTCTTCCAAAATCAAAATTACCAAAATAAAAGCAATTATAGACAATATCCATGAAGCCCATGACCCATTATAGGAAAAAGTCACTTTTGCTTCTTGCGAAATCTTTTCCTCAGGCAGCCGCGCGTACATGAAGCCTGGATACGCCGGGCCTGCTTTATATATTTTGAGTCCGCGCCCATCCACATTTGCCCTCCATCCTGGATACGCTTGCTCTTTAAACAATACGCCCTTTGCGCCTTTTGTTTCAATCTCCCGTCTTTGAGGTAAAATAAATCCCGCCTCACTCGACTGCGAAACTATATCATTCTCTGCCTGCGGTAGTATCGTGCTTAGAATATTCTTAAGCAATTTGACCTCAACCTCGCTGTGATTTCGTATGACGTGATACGGGAAATTCATCCCGCTCCATAAGACTTGTCCTCCGGCTACATCATAAGCAATCATCATTGGCCTGCCTTTATTCCTTAATAAAACTTTACTACCGTCTCTCAAATCCGACTCTTCTACCGGATAGGATAAACTTTATCAAAAATCGGCGGGTCGAATTTCGCGAAATCAACCCCGGCCGTTACCTCGGAATTTTCAACCGCGAAGTCCCATGTCTTTCCCAGTGGTCTTCGCTCAAGTCTGTCCACTGGAAAAATCTCAGGAAGAGAAACGCCATCCGCCTCACCCACTTCGGTCCCAGTATCGATATATATTTTCTTCCCTTTTTTGACGTAATCAGTAAGCAGCTTGAATGCCTTATCTTTATCACGATATTTATAACTATAAACCGCTACCGCGTCCATCGCCTCAATATCTTTGCCGGATAGATCATCTATATACGCGCCAAGCTTTATCGGAATTAATTGTCTTGAAGTAAGACCGCTGTCCCCAATTGCGCGCAGTATTGTCTCATATCCTGTATCTGTCGCGATAATCCCAAGCGTTGGCGCTTTAGTTGATGCCAAAATCGGACTGGTGAATTCATCTTTGACCTCATAATAATGCAAGGACATACCGCCTTTATTATATTTATCATAATTGAAATCTAGCAGCTCATCCCGTTTTATATACGTACTGTTATTAAATGAATTCGGCAAAGGCGTATACGCGGCCATTGTCGGCCCGGATTCAAAATACTTTATTCCGTACCAGTCAACAAAAAATAACGTGTTATTAAGAGCAATCGATTGTGGATAATTAAACGTCCCGACTAACTGATCTTCTCCCACATTTTTCCCCAAGGTGCTTTGACTCAGTGACGTGTCTACTAAAAAAAAGAATCCTTTATTTTGCGCTGACACCGGCGGATCGAAATACCCTCGGCTTATCGGCATTTTATATAAGGCGTTCCACCAAATATTAATCGTCTGATCCCCCGCGTAAAGACGATATTGTGTACTATTGCCATCAATCCAGGATGGAATCATCTTTTTTTTCAAATCGTCAAATTCACGAGCATCAGTATGCAGATTGACTATATCCGGAAATCCGGATGAAGGATTGCTGCGTAGAACAATTCTCTCTCGAATTCCTAAGGACGAATAATAAATTGCCCCGCTTCCTCCCAATAAAACCATAATACTGATAAATATCTGTAATGAAGCATATAAGCTCTGCTTTTTGATCAGATTCTTAAGCATTCCCTCCCACGCTCCCCAGCTTGCCGCCGCGAGCATTCCTACCCAAAACGCCGCTGCCCAAAAAAGACGATACCATCCGCCGTGATAAATAGAGTATCCATACGCGAACAT
>CAZJRC010000067.1:0-4827 GCA_964548495.1 uncultured Gammaproteobacteria bacterium
GGATATATCAAAGAAATCTTCAAGAGTCAGGCAGCGCATGATGCCGACTTGAGTGAAAGCCGCGTCCAAAACCGCGTCAACACCGGCAATAGCTCCGGTATGCGATTGCATTGCCTTCGCCGCCGCTTCAGACTTACCGGGTTTAATTACAAATATAGGATTAGTTTTAGCTATATCTGACGCAATTCGTAAAAACTCGGAGCCATTACTTATTGATTCTAAATACATCCCGATAGGATGCATCTCAGCAGGATTTTTATGAAATTCTGAAGAAAAATATTGCAGTATGTCATTCTCGTTGAGAACTGTTTTATTGCCTAGGGTGATAAATTCGCTAAGTCCCAATCCGGTTGAACTGCACCAGTCAAAAAGACTTGCGGCAATCGCGCCTGATTGAGTCACAAACCGCAGATTTCCAATTTGGTTTACCGGTTGCCCGAAAGTCGTATTTATAGGCAGTATATTATTAATATATCCCATGCAGTTGGGTCCAAGTATATTCAAGTCATATTTTTTCGCAAGTTCAGCAAGGTGTTTTTCCAGTAGTTCCCCCTCCCCGCCTGCTTCTTTGAAGCCTGCCGTAATTATCACTACATTCTTAATGCCTTTTTCTCCGATCTGGGATAGTATGTCTGGCGCTGCGGCTGCGGGAATGGCGACTATTGCAAGATCAGGAATTTCAGGCAGACTTTTTATATCAGGAAAGCAGGGTAGCTCGTTGATTTCTTCAGCTTGTGGATTTATAGGATATATTTTGCCGGGAAATTTTGAATTTATAATATTTTTCAAAATTATCGCGCCCACTTTCTCAGGGGAACGCGATGCCCCGATAATACATACTGATTTAGGACAAAAAAGCAGCGTTAAATCTCTGGGCATATTAAAAGATTAACCAATTCTCTCCCCACTGTCAATTTTGAGATGGGTCTATTACTATTCATAAATGGTAGTGATTCCCTTAATTAATTTTAAAGCTTAATTAAGTCCTACCACTTTTTTGTGCCTAAAACAAGGCTCGTTTATACCACAACAATTAGAATACACCCCTGCAGCCCTTGACAGATATGTTGAATTTTTAATAATCTTTAAATTGATGAACTATTGGTTTAAATTCTCGAAAAACAACTTATTCAATAATCGCGGGGGAGTCATTGATAAAGGATCTGTATATGTTGTAATAATCTTAACACTTTTAATATTTGGAGCATATATATTTGTTGGGGGTACTTTGCCAGCTAAACTCCCAAAGGTTAGTAACGAACTTGTAACTTTAAATAATATAATTTCGGAACCAACTAAGGCAGGCCTGCAGTTATACACATTTTCTGGATCACTAATTTCGCCCCGTCAACAACCAACTCTTATTCCTACTAAGGCCAATGCGCCGAAATTAACTGATTGCTATCGCGATATCTCAGGCAATCAGGAGGCGTACATGATATGGGGATTTAGCTATGATTCTTCTCCGGCCAGCGAAAATCAACCGGCTCTGAAAGTATTTTATACAAATAAAAACGCGCTAATAATAGGATCGGGAACCATTTCGCAGATGATCAATCACCCTGCGGATTACATAGCAAATCCCAATATAGGCAACACGGCAATCAAAGATATAAATAAGTTTCCGTTCTATCCCACTGTATTTTTTACCGATATCACAACCATAGTCGGAGATGCTTCCGGAGATGCCCAGGCTGGAGGATTGCCAAATAAACCTGATGGTGTCTATGGCACCTGGAAAGCATTAGGCGCGATTGATCCGGTACAAAATAAGCAGATTCTTGGGTCAATAGCAGATCCCTGGCCTCCGGTGAATGGTCCGCCAGGTACTCATGACCTGAATTTCGGTGCAGAAATAATTTTCAAAATATCCAATTTAAAGGCAAAAGATCCTCAATCAGGGCAATTCGTGCAGTTACTACCCGGACATAAATACCGGGGCCAAATAGCTCTGCATGATGGCGGAGAACCGACTGATATCGGCGTAGCCTGTATACAGCTTAATTTGCCAAATTCTTAAATTCAAACATTTTTGGATTTATATATTCTATATATAAATATTCTATATATAAGCTATACCCATTGATAGGCTTTAATAACTTTGATATGATTGATTAATTATGACAAGATTCCTGCTCGATTCTGGTGATATCAAGGAGTACGAAGAGATCGTACAATTAGCCAAAGCACAATCCAGTGAGCTATGGGGTGCTACAACCAATCCTACCCTGATCGCGAAAACTCTAACAGGCAAAAAACTTACCCAAACTGAAGCTTTTAATTTACAAAAGGAGATAGTGTTAAGGATTATTGATTTAGTTCCCGGCGCTGTGTCAGCCGAGGTGTACGCGGACGAATCAACTGTCAGCGAGGAAATGGTACAGCAAGGAGAGGAAATTGCCAGCTGGCATAAACGTATTTATGTGAAGCTGCCAACCACGCTGGAAGGATTCAAAGCCCGCACAGTTCTCCGGGAAAAAAATATTCCAATCAATAACACTCTTGTGTTCTCACAACAGCAAATATTCGCGATAAATCTTCACGAAAAGATTATCACGCAAAAAAATCCTAATATCAAAAATATATGGCCTCCGTTTATTTCTCCGTTTGTCGGCAGGCTGGATGATAATGGACAAAATGGTATGCAATTAATTGAGAATGGTATGAAGATAAAAGAACAATTTTACAGTAAAGACGACAAAGGCCTCACATGGATGCTGGCATCCTCCATAAGAAACGCTCAACATATCAAGCAAAGTATCACATTCAACTCTGAATTAATAACCGCGCCGGCAAAAGCATATCGTGAATGGTTTGGGCTTACACAAAAGCAACAAAATGAGCTGGATATAAATATTTACGGCAAAGGACTTGCCGATATATCAAATTGGCCGCCGCCTCAAATACTTATGAAAATTAATTCAATTCCTGAATTTATGGACGCCATACAACGCAATCAGCTTGACATTAGACACGCGCTTACGGATTCGGGCATACACAGATTCGCCGCGGACTGGAATGCTATAATTGATAGAAATTAATAATATGTTCTAAAATCCATGCAAAGCGAGAATGAAATAAGTCCTCAACAAGAAGTTTCTCAGATCGACATGCCTTCAAAACCTCCTGAAAGGAGAAAGCTGCGCAAGTTATTCATTATCTGCATCGGATTACTGTCAATTTTTGTAATTGCGGGAATAGGTATAATGATTTTCTCACCCCAAAAGGACATAAAAAAAAGCTTTTCTCTAGACAATCCAGAAATCTTAAAACTTGCTGAGAAACTGCCGATTCCCAAAATTACCATGGTCCCAATTACACTTGCGCCCACAGTCCAAAATCAAGTATCAGTTGAACAGTCAAGTGTAAAAACAAAACCGCAATCCTGGAACATCTATAAGAATACAACATTTAATTTTTCTATGGAATATCCGTCTGACCTTAAAGCGCTAGAGAAATCGCACGGTATGGGAGTCGCCGATATTTCCTTCAAGAGCCCAACTAACTCCTATACACAAGGGGCAGCTGATTATCAGATACTAATCTATCCCAAAATAATCGGCGGGTTAATTGGTCAAGACTTCGATAAGCTTTACGCGCTTGTGTCTCCTAGCACACAGCGTATGACAAGCGAATCAAGCGTACCTCAGCAGTTTACTAAAATCAGCAATATGACTATAAGCGGCCTGCGCGCGTTTAATTTTAGAACAACATCAGATCCTCCTGATCCCTATGCAGAAGCAGAAGTAGGTGTATATATAGAAATAGAAGGAGGCACTCTGATTATTTCAACGAAAGAAAGCAATGCAGCAATTTTGGATCAAATGATTTCAACTTTTAAATATTCAAAATAAAAAATATATTAAATTATTCACATTATTTATTATGCTTATATTTTTTTTTGACCAATAAATGATCCAATTAAAAATCCCAAAGCCGCTCCTAGCAGCACGCCGCCGATGACATCTGTAGTCCAATGCTCGCCTAAATAAATACGGGAAATTAACATAGTGAGATCAAATCCCACAATAAGTAGTGACAGAAATAATTTTAAAAGGTAATTAAATTTAGATCTCCAAATCAAGATGAGTAAAATGACCGAAAGGAACATAGTCCGTCCTGCATGACCTGATGGATATGAATTATCAGCGCGAACATGAAACTGCGGGAAATCTATAATGTTTTTTGTCCTGAGCATAAACTGGGGTGGGGGCGGATGGTCAATAAAAAATTTCCCAAATAGCTCGAAGACATGCAGCAGAGCAAAAAGCACCAAAGCAAATAAGCCAGGGATAATCTTTCTTATCACTGCGAAAATCGCCACGAGTAGTATTAGTAATATCTCAAAATTACCTATCTCGCTAAATGTGGAAAAAAGGTTATCAAACCTCCTGCTGATATTGTCCTGCAGGCGTACTGTAGTATCAAAATCAAATTTAATAAAAAAAGTTTTATTAACTAAATAACTAAATAAAACAAAAAATGTAAATACTAAGATAGCAACCAAAAATAGAGATATTTGTAAGCGCATCTGTATATTATACAATGTTCAACTGTTTGAGGTATTTGCGGAATTCTCCGTTAAGCTCTTCGTGTTCAAGGCCAAACTCTATCACGGTTTTTAAATATTCTAATTTATTGCCAGTATCATAATATTTACCATTTTTTATCTCACTGGCCAATATTCTCTTGCCGTCATTGAGCATTAACTTCAATACGTCGTTATAGTAGAGTTCGCTGTCTTCAGCTAGATTATTAACTGCTTGATCAAGATAATCGAAAATATCCGGTGTGAAAATTGACCCGCTGACAGTAGCAAGCTCGGAG
>CAZJRC010000067.1:4837-5790 GCA_964548495.1 uncultured Gammaproteobacteria bacterium
CAATAAGCCCCGGCTTTATTTCCTTGCCGCCGGCAAAGCCGTATCGGTCATAATCTACGACTGATTTAGCCCTTATAGTAGCAAGGACTGAACAGCCATATTCTGCATAAATATCTAGAAGCTGAGCGAAACGGGATTTTGGCACGGCTTTAATAAAGTCATCGCTCCATGTATAGATAAATGGCTCATTTCCAACAATTTTGCGTACATTAAGCAGAGGTGTCCCGTTTCCATAGGGTCCCTTCTGTCTGACGTAGAAAAAATTTGCCATCTCTGATATCCGTTCAATCTCAGCTAAAAGCGGTAATTTTCCAGGACCCCCCATACGCAGATTTTCAATAAGCTCCATACTTGGACGGTCAAAATGATCCTCAATTGTACGTTTATGATAACCAGTTACAATCACAATGTCTTCAATGCCCGCATTTACCAGCTCCTCGACAATATATTGAATTATTGGCTTATCTACAATTGGAAGCATCTCCTTGGGCATCGCTTTCGTTTGAGGTAAAAACCTGGTGCCGAAACCTGCGGCTGGGATGACTGCTTTTCGTATTTTTGAACGCATATCTTATTTTTTTACTTTAAAAAAATAGCCTCCTCCTTATAAATTATACCAGTTGTATGGGAGAAAGCCACTTTTTTTACTCTACTTTAAAAACCAGGATGTGGTAGGAAAGCGAGAATAGTTTTACAAATCTCTAAAGTTTAACGAGATTTATCAGGTACTATTCACTTGAACCTGTTGCCTATAATCCCTTTGTCAATGCTCCGATTAAATCGGAGTACTAACAAATTTCATATCTTCCCCAATCCCTCTCTATATTTCTTTGTCATCCTAAACTTGGTTCAGGATCTAGAGATTCCGAAATAAATTCGAAAATACAGAAATTTAAAAAAAGAAAGGAGGTGATCCATCCCCAGCTTCGGCTAGGGATACCTTGTTACGACTT
>CAZJRC010000068.1:0-5741 GCA_964548495.1 uncultured Gammaproteobacteria bacterium
CTCCTGAGATCGTTATATACTCCCCTCCGTTCGCGGGAGGAAATCGCGGCTAAACAGGAAAGTATTCTGGAATTACAGGCAAATGATAAATTGGCGTCCTCAATAATGGATTATTTGACGGAGATGAAAAGCGCGGAAATAGCTGTATTCAGATATCTCAACAAAGAGGTGGATGAACATGAAGGGTTTTCAAAGTCGATGAAAGGCGGACTAAATCTTTATAAAGCCGCACTGGCAATCCCTCAGGCTGAATCCAGCTATCTGGGAGAGCAAATTAAAACTATCAAGGAATTTGGAGATTCAAAGAGTTACAAGCTAATGAGAGGACCGATATACAGAACGCGGGACGGATTGAAAGCAAAAGAAGATATTCATTTTTATACGCCTCGCTTACGATACAGAGAAGGTACGTTGACCCGCGGCACACTATTACTACCTGCAGTAATAATAGGTTTAAACCTGGCATTTGAAAATAAATATGTTCTAGCTAATTCTATTGTTGTATTATACGGCTATTCACTGAATTTACATAAGTTTAAAAAAGAAATAGATAACAAAACAGTGATAGAGCCTTTGAGAAAAATGATTATTAAGGATCCGTCTTTTACATCCGCTATTGACGCGGTTGGAAAAATGGATGAATTACAGTCGTTTATTGCTTTTTCCGAAGCATTCCATCCCAGAGCCTTGCCGGTGATAACAGATGATCCAAATCATCATTTTGCGGCAAAAGAATTATATAATCCGATTCTGGGAAAACAAATGCATGATTATGTGTCAAATGACGTTACTCTGCATGATAGATTGGCAATTATCACCGGACCAAATAGCGGAGGGAAATCTACTCTTGGCAGAAGTATAGTACAAAATCAATTACTCGCGCAAATAGGCAGTTATGTGACCGCGCGAAGGGCGACTATAAATATTGCTGACCGTATTGCATATCAGGCGCCTCAATATGACACTTTGCAGGATAGAGAGGGACGGTTCGGGACCGAGATGGAGCGTACAAAAGATATTTTTTATACAACTACTCCACGAAGTCTGGTTATTCTGGATGAACTTGCGGAAGGCACTACTATTGAGGAAAAAATGAAAATATCACGTGATCTTCTGGATGACTTTAGAACTATCGGAGGCACAACCATCGTCATGACTCATAATCATGAATTGGCAGAGGATTTTCAACGGCGAGGACACGGTCACTGCCTGCAAGTAGAGTTTGACGGAGAAAAACCTACATATAGAGTTAAAAAGGGAATTTCTAAAGTAAGCCATGCCGAGAGGGTGTTGGAAAAAATCGTTTTTTCCAAAGAAGATAGAAAAAAATATTTGAGAGAAAAAGGGTATCAGGACTAAAGACTTAAATAAAATTGTAAAAATCTCCGCTCTAAAGAGTTGGTATGAAACCCAAGCATTAAAACTATAACTATCAGAAATATTATACTCGGTCTCTTTTGTAGCATTAACTCCACTATATAACTTTTAGTATATAAATTGCACAATCCAACCGCATTGTATTCTTTAACTCTTCTTACAGCAGCTTACTTTTCTCTCAATCTTTACCATAATTTCTCAAGCCCACTAATGTTCTTAAAAATCTTCTTAATTAGCATCTTATAATCGAATTGCAAAAAAAATAGACGAAATTGAATCTAGGTGTATCAGAAGCCGGGATATTTATTAGGCGAAAATTTCAAGCCATAAGTGTACAAATTAAGATCTTCTTGGACTTTTTGCTCATATTCAATCGTGCTATAATGACCTGGCCGCGGTTCTCGTTGATCAATATAGCTCGCTGTCCCTTGTTTATAGATATCGAAAATTGATTTTAATGATTGCTGTTCTTGTTCATCTACTATATTGGTTTTAAAAACTAAAAAAGGCGTATTCTCATCGCCTTCTTCAATCTCTTCAATTTTTACCGGGAGTCCTATTTTTTCCATGGTTTGACCAACAGCGTGCGTCAGTACGGTTTCTCTATTATCTCTTTTTATTTGCCTAAATAATTCAAATGGATATTCGCCATCGGCTTTTATTTGTGAAGTTTTATCTGTCTCAGCTAAATAATTTTTATTTTCTATTGACATAAGAAATATTAATTATGAATTATTATATACCGAGAATTTTTATTGAGTCAATAACAAAAACGCTGACAATTTAATGACAGTTCTTCTCATTATCTGACGTATGAAATCAGAGAAGCGAGAGTGTTGGTTCTTGTTATTGCATTGAAGCTGGAGTATACTACAAAATTAATCATGTCTTCAGTACTGGCAGAATATTTGTCGAGTGTAAATTTACATGAATTTCGTAAAAAAGATCTTCAGCCATCTAGCCTCAAAAGTCCTGTCACAAATAGAAATCTGCAAATAGAGCCTTTGCCGATGGAGCTATTATACGTAAAGGGTAATGGCCTGGATTTAAATCTTAACACCAAAAAAGACTATGGTTTTAGATATGAGATAAGATGTTTTGAAATAATAAGCGCAAGCAATGCTGATTATGATAGATCCTTAATACTTGGCCCCCGTTTAATTGACAAGATTTTAGCTTTAGGATTCAGTCATTACTGTCGGCCTGACTCAATAGGTTTTGATATTGTTGAAAACTCTGAATGGAAAATAACAGATTTCTTTGAATTCAAATCGGGTAAAGAGCTAAATGGTGTAAGCAGGAAGTTGAATGGGTTTTCGGAATTATTAGATATTCTGCGTACTTATCCGGAATTTTTGCCTCAGCTGCTAAAAGTATCACTGCCTAATATAAAAAAACAGCTTCCTGATAGATTAAATGTGCCCCCCGACAGAATGACTTCAATCACGTTCGTCTCCCCTAAAGTCCCAACAGAAAATATTCTTTTTAGAAGTAGTCACATTTTTCACAAAGTTGAACATCTCAAAGTGTGAATAGTTAGCGAACGAACTCCTTCACAAATTTATTTTTCTTGTCCACAAGAATACTTTGAGGCTTAATCTGTTTATCTATCAGTTCAAACCCCATGATTATGATCTCCTCGCCTTGCTTGATGAGATGCGCGGCGGCGCCATTTATACAAACCGTGCCTGATCCTCTTTTTCCGGCTATTACGTAAGTTTGTAGTCTGATGCCTGTAGTATTGCTCACAACCATGACTTTTTCGCCTATCCACAAACCGACTCTGTCTAATAAATCTTCGTCTATTGTAATACTGCCAATATAGGCTAAGTTGGCTTCGGTTACTGTAGCATTATGAATTTTTGATCTCAGAACCCATCTCATATGTTCCGATTTTATTATTTTATATCAATTAATTCCACTTCGAAAATGAGGGTGGAGTTCGCAGGAATAGAGCCAACTGCCTGTGTGCCGTATCCAAGCTCCGCCGGAATTGTGAGCTTTCGCTTGCCGCCTATTTTCATGCCAATCACTCCAATATCCCAGCCTTTGATTACTTGACCTGTGCCAATTTGCGTTTCGAATGGGCTGCCGCGGTCATAAGAACTATCAAATTTAACCCCGTTTGTAAGTGTCCCCAAATAATGGATAGAAATAGTATCCCCATTTTTGACCTCCCTGCCGCTGCCAACCTTTAAGTCTTCTATTTTTAAGCCTTGCTTGTTTGAAGCATTGTTCATTTTTTTTGCCGGTTCGGAATTCGTGCTATATAAAAAGCTATCAGTAATACGGAATATAAATAGCGACGCAACTACTAGTGCTATTATTCCAATTACCAAAACAACTAGCGCCGACTTAGGCATATTATCCTTTATTTTACCTTAAAGAGTAGTTACTTTGCAACAACAGTCTGGGTGTATTCTAAATGTTGGGGTAATTAATTTTTAGAAACTATTACATTTTTAGTCATTTCGAATCCCGACATAAGTCGTGGATAAGAAATCCAGGTACGAAAGTACCCCAAATCATCTACTACTTTTACGCTAAACGCTGGATTTCTCTCCGGCTGCGCCGGATCGAAATGACGTAAATTAGGTTATACGAGTTTATTAGCTTCGAATTAAAGCTGACAAATATCCCACTGCTTGACATATGCCCCATAAACCATTGACTTTTTTACCATTTTTTCGTATATAATATACTTGCAATGTATCACCCTATTTACGGAAATACTGTCAATATTAAATAAGATTATCCAAAACTTAACCCCGCCATGCGGGGTTTTTCATCTCACTTTCACTAATGAGCAATTTAAGTAAACGATATTTACTTGCTGATAGTAGCTTTTTTGAAAAAAAGCCAACAGAGAAATGCGGAGTAATTGGAGTTTGGAATCAAGATAATAATGCTCCTTTTCATGTACGAATAGGCTTGTCCGCGCTACAGCATCGCGGCCAGGAAAGCGCGGGAATTAGTATCTTTACGCGGAAGAAAAAAATTAAATCCTTCAAGGGCATGGGGTTAGTGTCTTACGTTTTTACAGACAAAATTCTTAAAAAGCTTGGAGGAAGTATTGCCGCTATCGGCCAGAATAGATATTCGACATCAGGCAGTTCAAGTGTTTCCAATGCTCAGCCTATTATGCTGCAAAAAGGAGATTTTGGATTAAGTATTGGTCATAATGGCAATATTCCAAATTGTGAATACTTAAAAAAGCATTTAGACGAAACCCCAAAAGAGCAAGATTCCAGCGATACGCATTTGGTAGCAAAACTTCTTTTACAGGAGAGGATAAAATATTCAGATTGGGATGAAACGCTTAAAAATGTATTATCTATAGTGTACGGAGCATTTTGTTTCGTTATTATGACCTCAGACGGTACAATTTACGGCGCGCGCGATCCATATGGTATCCGGCCTTTTTGTCTGGGGAGATTAAAGAACGGCTGGATTATGGCCTCAGAATCTGTAGCGCTTGATACAATCGGTGCTGAATTTTTACGAGATATAATGCCTGGAGAGATAATTAAAATCAGTACTGACGGAACTTTACAGTCGCTTTTTTTTGGTGAACCTAAAAGGCCGCAGAATTGTATTTTTGAATATATTTATTTTTCCCGTCCGGATAGTTTTGAAAATGGTATTAGAGTGAGAAGTGCGCGTGAGGCTTCAGGAAAACTCCTTGGGAAAAGAATTTTGAAAAAGAGAATTAAGGCAGACATCGTGGTTCCTGTTTTAGATTCAGGATACCCGGCAGCCAAAGGTGTTTGCGCGGAAATTGGACTGCCGCTGGTTGACGCGATTACGGTAAGTCATTACATTGGCCGCACTTTTATTCAGCCTGGACAGGAAAATAGAATAGCGGCTGTAAATGGAAAATATAATATCATATCGGATGAAATTATTGATAAGCGGATTATTGTGGTTGATGACTCAGCAGTACGGCTTACCACAAGTAAACAGTTGTACTTGGGACTCAAACAAGCCGGTGCGAAAAAGATATATATGGCTTTTGCCAGTCCGCCGGTTGTAAATCACTGTGATTTAGGTATTGATATGAAAAGCAAAAAGGAGCTGCCTGCATCGAATTGGGAACACAAACCATTTAATTTGATTGAAAAAAACGTTGCCCATTATATTGGAGCTGACGCGGTTGTGTATTTGCCGATGGAAGATATGGCTCATGCGTTAGGCGGTGTAAAAGAAGATTTTTATCACTATCCATTTGGCGGCCCGCATCCAATCCGCGACAAACAACATAAATTTTCTAAGATGAAGAGGGAGCTGAATTCTAAGCCAAAAATTGCGGTTTTTATCTCTGGTACGGGTACAAACCTTCAGGAGATTATAGATCAAGTTAACGC
>CAZJRC010000069.1:0-5652 GCA_964548495.1 uncultured Gammaproteobacteria bacterium
CGAGAGATTCCTCGACTACGCTCGGAATGACATTTCTACTGGGAAAAGGTGAATTTATGCGAGTGGAGTAAGAAAATAATGATGCAAGATATGCTATAATAGTTAAAATTAAATATGAAATTAATAGTCGGGCTTGGTAATCCGGGGGAGAAATATAAAAATACACGACATAATCTGGGCTTCATGGCGGTGGAGCAGTTTATGCAGGATTTTGAATCTGTTGAAAAAAGCGTCTGGAAAGAAAGCGCGAAGCTCAAGAGCAAAATCTTGCAGATAGAATGGAAGCCGAAAGCCGGAGCTTTAGAAAAAGTGATTCTGGCTTTGCCTCAGACCCATATGAATAATAGCGGCATGGCAGTTGGCCTATTGTCATCTTATTATAAAATTGATGCAGCTGATATTTGGGTGGCACATGATGAATTGGATTTGCCAATCGGGGCAATGCGTATTCGATTCGGCGGAGCGGCCGCGGGACACAAGGGCGTGGAGTCTATTATTGAGAGCATGGGAACTGATAGATTTTGGAGATTCCGTTTGGGTATTGGGATAGCGCATCCACATACGGGACGAGATGCGAGAGAGACCGGTATAACGCCCAAAATCAGCAGGCAATTCATGGGGAATATAGATGATTATGTTTTGAGTCAATTCGGACACGCAGACCATAGGAAGGCTAGAGAGCTTATTAAACGAACCGCAGACGCTATTTCTGAGGCTCTGGAAAAGGGGCTTGAGAAGGCGATGAATAGGTATAATACTAAATAAATCTCAAATGTCAAAATTCAAATCTCAAAACCACATCTCAAATCTCAAATCTATTTTATAAATTAAACTCTACTATGCAATTGATTAAACAGGTACTTAATAAGTTTAATCCCGTAACGGATAAATATGTTTCACGGGAATTCCAGACTTTTGGATTGTATTTGGCTGATCAATTAGATGATTATAAGCATAGAGGTCTTTATATAAAACTTGCCAAGACAGTGCATAGGTCAATTCTGGAGAAAGCATTATCATTTACAGCAGACAGTGACGTGAATAATAAGGGCGCCTTGTTTATGTGGAAGTTGAAAGAAATTAGGAAAGGGGTACAGAAGTAATTTTAAATTTTCAATTTTCAATGAATCTTCAATGATTTAATTTTCAAACATATAAATTATGAAGCAGGCGCGTGTAATTATATCCGGATCAGTTCAAGCAGTCGGATACCGTTTTTTTGTCAGAAGTTGGGCGAGACAATATGACATAACCGGCTGGGTGCGAAATATTCCGGACGGTGGAGTTGAAGCGGTTTTTCAGGGAGAAAAAAAGAATATAGACGATCTTATCGCGAAATGCAGGAAAGGGCCGTTTATGGCAGAAGTGAAAGATATAGATGTTATATGGGAAGAGGTAGCAGAGGAGTTTGGGGATTTTCAGGTGAGATAGTTTAAGGCTTTAGTCTATGTTGCTAATTTTTCTAAATTCTTTTGGATAGATATGCTTTTTTTTCTGTTTATCTCAAGCAAATCAATTCCCATGCTGTTAAGCGCATTATTTATAATTAATGATCGATCTTGATTAATGTAATTTTTTATTTGACTTGAGATATTCACATCAGTATAGCTTTTAAATTCAGTATAGCTTTTAAATAATTTGTTAAAATCGTTACTCGCCTTATTATATTCTGTGCCATTTGGGCCAAAACTACGATTTCTTATTGTTTCTCCAATTATTTCTTGTAATATTATTGTTCTATTTTCATCATCGTTGCTTCCTCTGGGATTAAATGCTCGAGTATATGCTATTTGGTCAGCGATAGCCTGGCATTTAATAGAACCTGGTTGTTCGTCTTTGAGATAATTTTCAAGTCTTTGACGAGGCGTTAGGGATTGTTCTGCTTCCGGGGCAGATATTGATTGTTCAGATTTATTCATAAAACAATTATATTATAGCATGCATGTCAATAAGGAGTTTGGTTTAAATAATTGACACATGTTTTACAGTTGTACTATAATCTTATAGTATGTTGCGTAGTCCAGAGATTTCAGACAGGATGAGGACTGTCGGCTCCGATTTAATTGGGGCTGATGCAGACAGAGATTTTAAAAGAATCGAAAAAATATTAACTTCGGAGTATTTGAAACAGCCTGGGGCGAAGATTGCTGATAAAATGCTGGATATACTTGGAATACCTACCGGTCAGTGGTCAGGATATGATACTCAAAATTTTGCAAGCAGGGAAGGTCGATTGAGGGAAGAAGCACTAGCAAAGAGTCTTACCAATAAAGCAGGAATCATATATAGAGAGGATTTCCTCTCACGAGACCCGAGGCATTTCCTGGAAAACCAATTAGATCGCAGTTTGCTGAAAGCAATGAATCCTAAACTTGCCGAGATATTCCAAAATGAATTCGAGCATCGCAATGCCAAGATCAATGAGGGACAAAATGAATCAGTAATGCCTTTTGTCTATCTACGAATGCCGGGAGGAGTCGATCTAATCTTGAAAGGATACCAGCATGTTGATTATTGGCAGAAAGAACATGGAAAATATTTGAAACAAACTGCCCAAAATGCTCAGATACTTTGTATTGAAGGAGGTGTGGAAATAAAATTTGGTGATTCTTTAAAGCATTTGTGGGAAAAGAGAAAATGCATGCATTACGCGGTACTCATGAGAGATGCGGTAGGTGCTGGCTTTAAGGGGCTTTTCGCGGAAATAGATACGCGAGATGCATCAAAAATAAACTTGGATAACGAAAACTTGTTTGGATTAATAGATATCTTTCCTAATTTACCTAAGGAATTTTACCAAAAATATTTTGCTTATTTAGAAAGATTTTTTCCGGTTGACGCTATACAGATCAAAAATACAGATAATCTAAAAAAAATACTTATGATTCTTTCGACAACAGATGAGGGGCTAGATAAGTATGAGAAGTGTAACAATGTACAAAATATTCGTGTTTATGCGTCCGCGCATTTGGATAAATCTTTAATCATAAAACGGAATATGACCGGACTTGAGTATGGAATGTTTTATTTCTCTGATGCTATGGCGGCATTGAAATTACATCTTATTGCAAATGAGATGAGGGATGGTGGGATAGATAAGGGAATAATCGTTGATTTCGAAGGAGATGCTCATTTACCAGCAAAGTTTTTCTTTTTACGAAACCCATTATATGCCATGATGACAGTGCTTAAAAGTCCGCATTTCATCTTGACAGAGCAGTTGGCTAAAAAGGATGACGTCTCGACTATTTGCCAAGCATTTTCGCCTGATGAGAAAATGTTTAAGGATATGTTCAAGCAAATCCACCGGCTGGAATTTGCCAGAGCAAAAAAGATAGGGAATAGAACTGAAACGAAGCCGGGCATAATGCAGATGCCTATGATTAAATATGAGATTCCCGGCCGGGACAAAATATTGAGAAATAGGCTTGAAAGCTTAAATTTAAATAGCATATTAGATTTATTGACAGAATGATCATTAAATTGCTAAGATAGATAAAGATTTTTTGATTATGGCGGATATTATGTTTACAGATCTAAATTTTAAGAAAGATGTTCTTGAAGCGAAATTGCCTGTGGTGGTTGATTTTTGGGCTCCGTGGTGTATGCCATGCAGGATGGTTTCGCCTATAATTGAGCAATTGGCGGAGGAGTATAAGGGTAAAGTAATTGTGGGTAAAATGAATGTTGATGAAAATACAGAGACTGCTTCGCAATTTGGGATCATGAGCATTCCCACAGTAATGGTATTTAAAAATGGCAAATCGATAAAGAGTTTGATTGGAGCGCAGAGAAAAGATAATTATAAGAAGATGATTGACGAAGTACTCTTCTAAGCTATTTAGCATCTGATATGAATAGAAAGATTGTGATGCTTACCGCGTATGACTATCCAACCGCAAAAATTGTTGACGAAGCAGGAGTAGATTATATTTTGGTCGGGGATAGTCTTGGGATGACTGTTTTGGGATATAAGGATACTAAATCGGTGACAATAGAAGATATGATTCATCATGTCAAAGCGGTTGCAAGAGGTGTCAAAAAAAGCTTAATTGTCGGGGATATGCCAATTAATACTTATAATACTGCAAAAGAGGCAATCAGGAACGCGCGGCTGCTGCTCGGCGCTGGTGCTCATGCTGTCAAAATTGAGGGCAACAAGCCGGATATTATTAAGGCTTTGAAGAAAGAAGGGATTGATGTGATGGGGCACTTGGGACTTTTGCCGCAGACAGCAAGCACTTATAAGGTACAAGGCCGAGAGGCAACTGAGGCAGAAAAGATATGTCATGACGCGCAGGAAGTTGATAAGTCAGGCGTATTCGCGCTTGTTTTGGAATGTATTCCGTCTAGTCTGGCAAGAAAAATTACCCTGTCGATTACAAAACCTACAATTGGTATTGGAGCAGGCATTGATTGCTCGGGGCAAGTTTTGGTACTTCATGATATATTAGGATTGTCAGATTTTCAGGCAAAATTTGTAAAACAATACGCGGATGTAAGAAATGTTATAAAGCAGGCAGTTGAGGGGTTCAGAGAGGAAGTGATCGCGCAAAAATTCCCAACGGAGAAAAATTCTTTCGCGTAATTTTAAAAATGGTAATTGACAGGTTTGAGGAGCGTGTGGTATTATAATTTCACGATTAAACAAAAGAGTCGTTTATGATAATGTTTGCAACTAAGTTATTTAGAATACACAATTCCGCAGATATTTAACGGCTTCTTTTGGTTTAATTCACGTTTTTATTAGATTTTGTTTGATCTTTAAGAGTTGAAAAATAAAAGGCCTTATTGAGGGCCGGTAGCTTAGCTGGTAGAGCGTCGCGTTTGCATCGCGAAGGTCGAGAGTTCGAATCTCTTCCGGTCCACCCACCTTTGCTATCGCTGTCGCTAAGGCTTTGGTGGTCAAGAAAGCTACGGCGGGCAAGTCCAACTATGGGTGAGTCAGATAAGATTGGGTTTGTTTCGTAATTTGGAGCAAACCCCCTAGTTAGAGGGGGTTTACTTCAAATTTATGAAGCGATAATTGTGGCTCCTTGACATGTGAAGAGAAGATCCCGCGTTTGCCCGCCTCATCGGCGGATAAATACGGGATTGTGGAAATGTAAATACTTATTAATGCCAACAATGGATGCCTAGGAGATTCTGGCCGAGGAAGGACGCAGACGGCGGCGATACTCGTCGGGGAGGTGCCATCAACCTTTGATCCGGCGGTTTCCGAATGGAGCAATCCGGCCATCGTAAGATGGTCAGCCTATCGTAAAAACGATTCGCATTGTGTTCATAAAACAGAAAAATTTTTAATTTACAATTTGCAATTTTCAATCAAATCACAATGTTTTAATGTTTGAAAAATAAGGAATTGAAAATTCAATGAAAATTAAAATTTTAAATTTTAAATTCACGAAAGTTTGTGGACAGAATGCGGATCGTATAGCGCTAGGCTGGGTACGGCGTGAACTGAAACATCTTAGTAACGCCAGGAAGATAAATCATATGAGATTCCCTTAGTAGCGGCGAGCGAAAGGGGAAGAGCCTAAACCCCGTCATTCGACAGGGTGTTGCAGGGCAGACGATATTTGATGTGTTGAGGATAGCAGAAGCGTCCGGAATGGCGCTCCAAAGAAGGTGAAAGACCTGTACGCGAAATCC
>CAZJRC010000070.1:0-957 GCA_964548495.1 uncultured Gammaproteobacteria bacterium
AAAAACATAATTCTTTTGTCATTCCCGCGAATCCGTCAGCTGACGGAGGGAATCTATGATAAATAATTTTTCTCATATGACCTTTCTCGACAAATACGAAATTCTGAAAAAATCCATCCCCGTCCCGGCGGTTAAATTCGGACCGGATACATATGACTGCGAGTACTCTGACCATAGTTATATTGCAAAAAATTGTCACTTTTGTTTTGATGGATACAAACTCTATGACAGTCTATATGTAGACTGGGGCTGGGGTAGAAAGCTTGTTGATTGCCACTATGTTACTGAATCTGAAAAAGCTTACCAATGCGTTGATTGCACAAAGTGTTACAATTCTAGGTATTTAATGGATTGTAACAATTCTACTGATTGCCATTTTTCCGCATTTTTAAATTCTTGCATTGATTGTTTTGGCTGTGTTGCGTTAACGCATAAGAAATACTGCATTTTTAATAAGCAATATACCAAAGATGAGTATTTTAAGAAAATTGGAGAGTTAAAAAAGGAAAATCCGGAAAATCTACTCAAACAATTGCTTGAGCTGAAACAGCAAATACCCCATCCGTCAAGCCAGCAATTCAATAGCATAAATTCCCTATATGGCAATTATATATACGATTCCAGGAATTGTTACTGGTGTTTTAACGCTTACTTTTGTGAAAATTCCGGCTTTGTGCATTTTAGTGGAGCGACAAAAAATTGTTGGGATATGTTGCAGTCAGGAGGGGATCCGGATACTAAACGCTATTCCGAATTATGCTATGAGAATGTCGATTCGGATACTTGTTATAATAGCGCGTTTATAACTTACAGCGATAGTTGCGCAAACTGTTACTATAGCTCTTGGCTTTTAAACTGTTCCGACTGTTTCGGCTGTGTTAATTTATTGCATAAACAATATTGTATTTTAAATAAGCAGTATTCAAAAGAAGAATATTTCGAATTATTGCCCAAAAT
>CAZJRC010000070.1:967-5458 GCA_964548495.1 uncultured Gammaproteobacteria bacterium
ACTAAGCTGATATTAAATACGGAATATCACGAAACTTAGCAAGTTAATAAATATGAAACCAGAATTTGAAAAGCAAAAAGCTGAAACTGAACTGGATAAGACCATAAATTTTTTGCGGGATACATATAGCATAGAAGTTTATTGAAAATGGTTGGGAATATAAGACAGAAATAGCTATAATATTTTGATTCAAAAAATATTTTACAAACTATAAAAGTATGATAAAATACTATAATTCAATTAACCAAAGTTAAAGCAGATGAAAGAATATAACATAAAACGAAATCTTTTTATGGCAGTTTTAATCGCGGGAGCAGAAGCGTGTACTCCGAAAAGCGTTATTGATCAAACAAGTGAGCTTAATCCAGTAGAACCTAAATTACTGCAGGAAGCCATTGAGTGTGTCTTAAAAGCAGAGACTGGTAAAACAGTGCTGGAAATCAATGATAGTAGTGATCAACAGCGAGAAGTATTGGTTGCTGCTGATGAAAATTACTATGGCATGGATGTCACAAAAACTTATCCTAAACCTTATTATGAAAATGTCCCATATTTTAATACCACTGGTATCGTTTCTGAGCGTTTATTGCCTTATGTGATAGTTGGAGGGGGATCAGGAAGAAATAAAGAAGCTTATTTTGATGGCAAAAGTTTGAAACCTGATCATTTCCAAGATAAATTAGATGGTATTGTGGATTATGCAATAGACACGAACACTGAAATGGAAAATGAGCAAATTACCGGATTAATTGGTAATGATATTGATCCAGTGCTGCTTCATGGTGTACAGCAATATCAATTTGAAACTAAACGCGATATTTGGCAAAAGAGTTACGATAAGGCAATCAAACAAATCGCGCAGGCATGTAATAAAAATAAGTAGTTTAACAATTTTTAGAAAATCTTGAGCCTCAAAATACTTATTAAAATAGTAATTTTTACCACATGATTTTAGTTGAATTCCCAAGCTAAATTGCCACTATTGAAGCACGCTGATTTCTTGACTTTTTTTTAGCCTCAATACATTATTAATATATCTTGTATTTTATAATACATGAAGTAAGGAGGTGATCTGCATGGCGGCAAAAAAGAAAAAGAAAAAGAAGTAAGGTTGGTATAAATTTTTACCAACTGATCATTTGGTAAATCCCCTGCCCGAAAGGATAGGGGATTTTTTTTGAGGCTGTAATGTGGTAAGATAGAAAAAGATAAATATGTTTTCTTTTTTTTCTAATTTTTTAGATTCCAATTCTAGAGAAATAAATCGTTTCAAACCTATAGTTGCAGAAATTAACGAGCTGGAAGAAAAAATAAAAAAACTGAAAGACAAAGACTTTGCGCAAAAAACCCTAGAGTTAAAAGAACAAATTACCGATGGTGAGCCGTTAAATAGTATTATGCCTCTAGCCTTTGCGCTTGCCCGAGAGGCAGCCAAGCGCGCTATTGGTCTGCGTCACTTCGATGTTCAGCTTATGGCGGCAATCGCGCTTGCCGAGGGTAAAATCGCCGAACAAAAAACAGGAGAAGGTAAAACGCTCTCCGCTGTTCCCGCTTTATACCTGCATAGCTTGACAGGCAAAGGAGTTCATCTCGTGACTGTGAATGATTACCTTGCCCGCAGGGATGCCGGTTGGATGGGCCCTGTTTTCAATCTGCTTGGAGTGTCAGTGTCTTCCATTATTAGCGAACAATCGTTTCTGTTTGATGCCGATTATATTGATGAAAACGCGGCTGATTTCCGCCTTCAGCATTTGAAGCCAATTGATCGGAGGCAAGCATATGCGGCGGATGTTACTTACGGCATAAATTCTGAATTTGGTTTTGATTATCTGCGTGATAATATGGCCCCGGATATGAGTAGCACAGTCCAGCGGGGATATTATTACACTATTGTTGACGAGGTTGACTCTGTTCTGATAGACGAAGCGCGTACTCCGCACATTATATCTGCCCCAGATGAAGCTCCGTCTCAGCGTTATTACGAATACGCCAAAGTGATTGACAATCTTAATTCAGATCTGGACTATAAAATAGATGAAAAATTACGCACCACTCATCTGACAGATCATGGTATTGCCAAAATTGAGAAATTATACGGCATTGCTGATATTTATGAAAAAGATTTTGACACAGTCTATCATTTAGAGGCAGCGCTGAAAGCCCGCGCGCTCTTCCACAAAGAAAAAGATTATATAGTCAAAGACGGACAGGTAATTTTGGTAGACGAATTTACCGGCAGGCTCTTGCCGGGACGCAGACTTTCTGAGGGAATTCACCAGGCAATAGAAGCCAAAGAGGGTGTTTCTATTCAACGCGAATCCAAGACTCTCGCCACTGTATCGCTTCAAAATTATTTTCGTAAATATACACACCTCGCCGGCATGACTGGGACAGCTGTTACTGAAGCTGAGGAATTTCGCAGGATATATAAACTTGATGTTATCGTAATTCCAACGCATGTTGATGTAAATCGTCATGATGCCTCTGACGCGGTTTATAAATCCAACCGCGCCAAATTCACAGCCGTAGTCGCGGAAATTGAACGCGCGCACAAATTAGGACAGCCAATTTTAGTTGGCACTACTTCCATTGAGAAAAATGAAATTATCTCACAGTTTCTCAAAAGGAAAGGCATTAAACACGAACTCCTCAATGCCAAAAATCATGCACGGGAGGCTCAGATCATCGCCCAAGCAGGGAAAAAGGGGATTGTTACTATAGCGACCAACATGGCTGGACGCGGTGTGGATATAGTTCTCGGCGGAGATACGCCCAAACACAAAGACGGCTCACCCAAAGTCGGAACAGCTGAATGGAAAGCTTGGGAAAAAGAACATGACGAAGTGAAAAAATTGGGCGGACTATACGTCATTGGTACAGAGCGCCATGAATCAAGGCGTATTGACAATCAATTGCGCGGACGTTCAGGCAGACAAGGAGATCCGGGGGCATCCCGTTTTTTTGTGGCATTAGATGACGACATAATGCGCTTGTTTGGCGGCGATCGCATTGCTGGTATAATGACCCGCTTTAATATGCCGGAAGATGTTCCTCTGACTCATCCGCTCGTTTCCAAATCAATTGAAAACGCTCAGGTCAAAGTCGAGGGCTTCAATTTTGACAGCCGTAAACATCTGGTTGAGTATGACGACGTACTTAACAAGCAGCGCGAAATTATTTACAATTTGAGACGAAAAATCTTGGAATTTTCGGAAAAAAGCGATGATAAGTCATTGAAAGATGAGGTTCAAAAACGCCTGCGTAATGCGATAAATACAATAGTGACTGTGTCTCTGGCTCAAACCAATTCCGATCCGGCTGGGATTAATGAAAAAATCATTGATGATTTCGCCACTATTATACCTTTCGATGAAACATCTAAAAAACAGCTTATTGTTCAATTAGAACAAAAACACACTGTAGAGGAAAAATCAGAATTTCTGACCCAAATAAATGACGATCTATATTTGAAACGCGAAGAACAATCAGGCATCCCTATCATGCGCCAGATTGAGAAATTAGTCTGCCTTTCAACCATAGATAATCTCTGGATGAATCATTTAGACGCTATGGATAATTTACGTCAAGGAATTGGTCTTCGGGGATACGCGCAAAAAGATCCTCTGGTTGAGTACAAAAATGAAGGATTCAAAATGTTTGAACAGCTTATGTGGGCAATTGATGACGAAATCGTTCATAGAATATATAGGGTACAAATTCATTCGGATCAGCAGTTTTCTAAACCGCATATCCACGCGGTCACCAACGCACTTGAAAGTGAAGTAAGCGAAGAAAATAAAAAAGCAAAACCATTAAAAACTACAAAATCATTCGCGTCATCAGACGGTAGCAAACTAGGCAGAAATGATCCATGTCCTTGTGGATCAGGAAAAAAGTGGAAGAAGTGTCATTACCCGCATATTCCCTAACTTAAATATTCTAAAAATTATTTTCTTAAGGAGTCTTCTAATTCTTTTAATCTTATTGATGTTTTCAGTACGCTGTCCGGTTGCAGCGATATAGAATCTATGCCTTCTGACACCAAAAATTCAGCGAAATCCGGGAAGTCCGAAGGTCCCTGTCCGCAAATACCGACCGGTACGCCAAGATCATGAGCTTTGTGAATAAGTGTCCGGATGAGGCTTTTGACCGCGTTGCTCTTTTCATTGCCTATGTGAGCGACTATTTTTGAATCACGGTCAAGACCAAGCGTTAATTGAGTTAAATCATTAGAGCCGATAGAAAATCCGTCAAAAAGAGAAGCGAATTCATCGACCTGCAGAATGTTGGATGGTATTTCTGCCATACACCAGACACGAAGTTTCTCATCAATTTCATCACTCGCCGCGATTTCCCTTGCGTTAGCAACTTTTTCATGCCTCAAACCGTTTTTGTCCATGACTTCAAGCACTTGTTTACCTTCCTCCGGTGTTCTGCAAAAAGGAATCATCACTTGCAGATTGTATAATCCCATTTCTTCCCGTACCCGTT
>CAZJRC010000071.1:0-5138 GCA_964548495.1 uncultured Gammaproteobacteria bacterium
GGCTGTAGGCACCGATGCTAAGGAAATGCTTGGCAGGACACCGGGAAATGTCATAGCGCTCAGGCCGCTAAGAAACGGAGTGATCGCGGACTATACTATCACAGAAGCGATGCTGTCTTATTTTATAGACAGGGCGTGCGGCAATGTGCGGTTTATTAAGCCTGAGGTGATGGTTTGTATACCATCTGGCGTTACGCAGGTAGAACGGCGGGCAGTGTTGGATGCCACTATGCCAGCGGGTGCAAAAATAGCATATTTGATTGATGAGCCATTGGCGGCGGCAATTGGAGCTAAAATTCCAATTGCTCAGGCGGCAGGGCATATGATCGTAAATATAGGCGGAGGATCTACGGAATCGGCTGTCATCTCGCTTGGCGGAGTAGTGGTACATAGTTCTGTCCGGGTGGCAGGAAATAAATTAGATGAAACAATTGCTAATTATATCAAAAGAAAACATAATTTGCTTGTAGGGGAGACTACTTCTGAATTAATCAAGATTGAGATCGGTAATGCTGTTGTCGAGAGCCGCGGCAGCATAGAGTCGAAAACGATCGAAGTTAGAGGAAGAGATACTATAAATGGCCTGCCTAGAACAATTGTGCTGGACGAGGCATCAGTGAGTGAGGCTATAAAACCAGTCCTGCTGGAAATTGTGAAAGGAGTCAAAGAGGTGCTTGAACGATGTCCGCCAGAGCTAGCAAGCGATATTATTGATAAAGGAATAGTGATGTCGGGGGGAACGTCACTTCTTAAAAATTTTGATAAATTAATGACAGAGATGACAGGAGTGCCTTGTCATGTGACAGAGGATGCTCTACTGTGTGTCGTGCGGGGAACAGGCGTGGCTATGGAAAATATTGAGCTTTATAAAAGAAGCATCAATAGGAGATAGTTTGAGATAACAGATCAAAAATCAAAAATCAAAGATCAAAACTAAAACTCAAATCTAAAATATTATTAATCTTATAAAATAATTTTTTTTGAGCAATGAAGTTTTTTAGTAAGCATTCGTTATAAATTTTTCATGAATAATTTATCTTATAATATTTATTTAAATGGACTTGGTTTTTAGCTCGCTTTTATGAAGTAGAAGGCATGAAAGATAAGGCTAATAATTGTTTAATTTTTATGATCGGAATGATCGGTTTAGAATTTTTTATTAAATTTTTTATAAGCTTATAATTTGTTGTGAAATATGTTGAAGAAAACAAGTATTTTGGGAGTTGGGATCACTAATGAAAAAGAAGATAGGATCTTAGAGTATTTGTTATTAAGTCTAAATAATCATATAACAAAGTATTATATTGTTACCCCAAATCCTGAGATATTGGTTTACGCGTATAATCATTCCAGCTATAGAAAGATTCTAAATGAGGCTAGAATTGCTTTGCCTGACGGGGCAGGAGTATTTTTGGGAAGCGCGCTGATCGGGAATCCCTTAAAAGAGAGGATCACCGGCGTAGATTTCATGGGGGAGGTGTGTGAGAGATCAAGGAATCAGCTTGTCAAGGTAGGGTTTTTGGGGGGCAGGCATGGGGTAGCAGAAAAAACCGCTGAGTGCTTAATGTCTAAATATCCGTGGCTTAATGTCGTTTTCGTGGCTGAAGAATGGAGCGAGGCAGGATTCATTAAGCAACCAGTATCTGGTATTAAGTATAAAGTATCAAGTATGGAGAATAAGAAGAGCAAAGGCATACTTAATACTAAATACTTAATACATAATACTGACATAGATATTCTTTTCGTCGGATTTGGGCATCCGAAGCAGGAGGAGTGGATTTATAAGAACTTGAATAGATTGCCTGTCAAGATCGCGATGGGAGTCGGTGGAGCATTTGATTATATAAGCGGACAGATAGACCGCGCGCCATTCATGATCAGGGCTATAGGATTTGAATGGCTGTACCGGCTGATACGGGAGCCGTGGAGATGGAGACGACAGTTGGCGCTGCCTAAATTTGTATGGCTGGTTATTAAAGAGAAGTTTGGGAGGCTATAATTTGTTGGTAGACTTTTTCATATTCATCTACCATGCGCTCGACAGTGAAGTGATCTTCAACGTGTTTGCGGCAGGCGCGGCGCATTTGGAGATATTGGTCAGGGGGCATAGCGTAAATTCTTTCAACTGCTTCGCATAAGCCTTCGATGCCGGTTTTTTTGATGATCCAATTACCGCGTATATCCTGATCCGAACTGTTGACGATAAAGCCGGTTTGACCGTCTTTGATAATTTCAGGCACTGAACCGCGCGCATAGGCAATCACAGGCGTGCCGCAGGCCATTGATTCAATCATGACCAGTCCGAAAGGCTCGTCCCATTCAATTGGAAATAGAAATGCTTTGGAGTCTTTAAATATTACTGACTTATTCAGCGAAAAAAGTATTTCCATTTCGGAATTGAGTATTGGCTTGATGCTTTCATTATAATATTCTTCATCTTCAACTTGCCCATAGATTTGAAGATGGTGGCTGGTTCTCTTTGCCGTTATTATACTTGGCACAAGCCCTTTTTTTTTGGTAGGATCTATCCGGCCAAGCCAAAGAAGTTTGGTTTTATTCTCGGTTTGAAACTCCAACCGGTTAATGTCCAGACCATGCTGAATTATAAATTTATGTTCCAGTGGGATAAATGACACGCTGTCGTACTGAAATTTGGAAGGAAGCAAAATGTAGGCGTTTTTGGGTACTCCAAAGTATTCCAGGAAAGCTAAATGTCTTTGCCCGGCAGGAAAGTGCCCAATTATAAAAACAGGTTTTTTATATAGAGCCGCATTGGCAGAAAATAATATATATCCCGTGCTATCGATTATCAGATCATATTTATCTTCATTTTCTTTAAGAAGAATCGCGCTTTTACCCCAAAGTACTGTATTGATACGGTCAATATCAGATAAGTTGTGATTATGAAAAAAGGGATCTTTTTTTATTTCATCTACCTCTTTTTCAGAAATTGAAATTAAATTTACCGAGCCTGGTTGATTAATGGAATTTCCTACAGCATATAGATCGAAGAGATGGCCTCTTTTTATAGCCTCCATTATAAAAGCGGCTGCCCATATTTCTTGGCCTCCATGACTATCAATGGTTGTGGGTTTTCCAATCGAGCTAATTAGCGCAATTTTCATATTAATTAGTTGACAAGGAGGCTAGTATCTCCTCTTCGCCTCTTGAGTAGATGGCTTTTTGAGCAGCCTTCATTTCTTTAATAGCTTTTTCGTTGAATAATAATTCATTGATCTGTTTAGAAATTTTATTGACAGGGCTTGATTTAAATAAAATTCTACATAAATTTGACTTACAAAATGGTTTTATTTCCGCGGGGTGTAATCCTTTCATGTTTGTTTTGGGATATATTCTAACGTTGGCTATTACCGGAACCAGAGCCGAGATTGCTTGAGAAAGAGTTGATAGTCCCTGATGCTGAAAGACAAGATCTGAACTGGCAATAAATTGATAGAATTTATCCATACTAATAATGCCAGGATGTATTATATTTTTAAATTTTTCAAATATGTGGGCAGTTATAAGGGAATTGTCGCCGATACATAATACTTTGATTTTCGCTTCAATTTTAAGCAAATGTATTGCTTTTAATAGGTTTGTCAATACCCATGGTTTTCCAACAGCTCCAAAGCCGCTAAAATAACAAAATATGAGTTTTTGATCCGATTTTACTCCAAGATTTTTTCTGGTAGATAAAATAATATTCCTATCAGGTCTTTGATAAGAGGGGATGAATCCGATGGTTTCTATGCGTTTATAGATATTCTCCGGGATATCGAAATATCCACCCTGCCCCTTGAGGCCGTGGAGAAAAATCGGCTTAGGGATATTCACAAAATAGCGGTCTGCCCATAGGATAAACGGAAAGCGTTCATATTTATAATTGAATAACCAATTTGAATCGAGAGTTACGATTTTAATACCTGGAAACGGAGAGTGTTTTAGACTTACAAATTTTCCATCTCTTTTGAAAGATTTTGAATTGCAAAAAATTATAGTATCCGGCAGAATTTTATTTACATATTTTTTAAAACTTTTAACAGTTGGCGTGATCGCGTAAGGAATCTTTAAGCCGGTGCTGATAAGATATTTTGTTGTATATTTGTCATTTATCGATAAATAAACTTTTTGCTGATGTTGATGAAAATATTTAGCCAGAGCAAATGCTTGAGAGGTTTCTCCAGAACCCATAGCGTGAATAAGAAATTTTTTGTTCATATTGTATATATATAACAAATCGATGCTGTTATTAGTTTATTCGGATTCGCGTGAGTCGGCTATTTTCATCTATATACAAGTTTATTATAATACAATGGATGAGACAAAATATAGACACGATTCGTGAAGAAATTATCGGGAGCGCAAGTATTGTAAATACACCCAAGTCCCGGCCGGATCTTCTTGATTTTTTGGGTCATACACGCGAGGAGAGGATTAATAACCTGGCCAGAAAAATATTAGACCGCGACCCCTCAGGACGAAGGCCGATTTTTAATTATATTATCAACTTCTGGGAAAATGCCTTGATTGAAGTGCCCTATATGCGTGAAGAGTATCGGGGCGTGAATTTGGCGAAGCGTCCTTTTCTGGCGCCAAGTATTCCTTCCGGCAAATTTAAATTTGTAGAACAATACAGGTGGGACACATACTTTCATAATTTGGGATTTATATTGGCAGGAGGAGTTGATTTGGCTATTGATCAAATGCTTAATTTCGTGGATGTGTATACTGATTTTAAGCGCATTCCGAATGCGTTGGTAAGCTCTTATCTTTCACATAGTCATCCTCCTCTTGAAGCATTCGGCGTTTTTGATCTTATTAAAGCCGGAGCTAAAGGTGAGCGAATTCATACGATGATGCAAATGATCGAGAGCGAGCTGTTTACAGAGTGGTTAGACAGCGGACGAGGAAAGCGTTACACGCGGCAAACCGAGGAGATAATCGCGCGGTACGGTATGCTCACCAGATACACAAACATGTATTTTCATGCACTTCTTGCCGGTTGCGAAGATGGAAAAGATCACAATTGGACTACAATTAAATATGGAGCAAATTATCTTCCTGTTCAACTCAATGCTCTTATTTATGGCATGATAGACCGGCTTGAAGAGTATTTTGCGAGCGATGATCTTGGG
>CAZJRC010000071.1:5233-5443 GCA_964548495.1 uncultured Gammaproteobacteria bacterium
AGTTGAAAAAACAATTTCGCTTAGATTTCCAGAAGATTTTCTGGGTAAATGACGGCGCTTGGCGCGGATTTCGTAATTACGCGATCGTAAAGAATAACGAGGGGTCAATATTATATGGAGACTTGAGCGCGGAGATTTTTCCTTTATTCGTTAACATTGCCACTCCCGAGCAGGCGGAGGTCACGGTCAATAATCTGGCAAAATATTATG
>CAZJRC010000072.1:0-4369 GCA_964548495.1 uncultured Gammaproteobacteria bacterium
CCGGCGCGGTCAGATTCATCTCAGGCACCATCAAAATTTATAAAGAATTAGAAAAAAGTATAGCGGATTTTCATTGCCGGGAGGACGCGATTGTCTTCTCCTCCGCGTTCGCGGCCAATCTGGCATCTATTTTTTGCCTGATCCGCGGACAAAGTAAAGATACGGCTATAGGTGAGGATGTTTTAGTCATATCGGATGAACTCAACCACCGCAGTATTATTGACGGAATCCGTGTAGCCAACCTTCCCAAAGAAAAACGGGCAATTTATAAACACCTTAATGTTTCTCATTTGGAACAATTAATTCTGGAAAACATCGGCAAATTTAAACGCGTTTTAGTTATTACCGATGGCATTTTTAGCATGCTCGGAGAAGTTGCTCCTCTTAGTGCAATTAAAAAAGCTATTGACAAGTTTGATTCAAAATTCGAACAAGGGATTCATCTGATAGTTGACGACAGTCATGGCGTCGGAGCCTTCGGCACCAATGGCAGGGGAGTGGAAGAAACAGAGGCAATGCACGCGGACTTACTTATCGGCACATTCGGCAAAGCTTTCGGAGCGGATGGGGGATACGCCGTTGGCAAAAAAATAATAATAGATTATCTTCGCGAATCGGCAGCCACTTATATTTACTCCAATTCTATCTCCCCCGGAGTCGCCGGCGCGGCAGAAGCAGCAGTGAAACTTATAGATTCAAATTCAGGCAAAAAATTGATAAAAAAACTTGATTTTAATATAAATTACTTTAAGCAGGAACTCAAAAAAACCACATTCAAACTCGCGGCAGATTCCATTCATCCCATACAACCAATTCTCATAGGCGACCCGACCAAAACCAAACAGCTGACGCAATTTTTATTCCAAAAAAATATACTTGCAACCAGCATTAGTTATCCTATTGTGCCAATGGGTCATGATGAAATACGGATTCAAATCAACGCCTCTCACACAGACAAAGATATAGACTATTTAATCCACTACCTCAATGCCTTTACCGCGCGATAAATTACTACTGAATAGCGGTTATTACTTTATAAATCGGTGTAATTACAGCAAAAATTAAAAAGCCAACGCCCAAACCAAGAATTACCATAATTGCGGGCTCCATAGCTGTAGTAAATGTTTTTACAGCTTGCTCTACTTCACGTTCAAAATATTCAGCCACCCGCATTAAAGACTCGTCTAATTTACCTGTTTGCTCTCCGATTTTTACCATCTGAATTAAAATAGATGGGAAAATAGAACTAGCCTCCAACGCGTCACCAATTGATATTCCCTTTTCAACCCGTTTAGCGACAAGAATAATCTCTCTCCTATATATTACATTATCCAAAATATCCGCGCTTCTTAACAAAGAATCTACTACCAAAGAACCTGTACTCACAAGTAAACCAAAAGTACGGGAAAACTCCACCATCAACGATTCGGATATCAAATTGCCTACGAGTGGAATTTTCAAAATAAATGCATCAACTGTCATGCGTCCATCGTCAGTTCTATGCCATCTCCGAAATATAAAAAGAAGCAAAAAAATAATTACAACCAGCAGCCACCAAAGCTTTGTAAATAAATTAGAAATACCAATAACAATAGTCGTAGACAAAGGAAGCGATACTCCCATGCTCTTATAAAAAGAACTCAATTGAGGCACTGCTACGACCATCATAATTACTACAACTACCATCATCATGATGATGATAATTACCGGATACAACAAAGCGCCTTTGATATTCGAATTCAACTTTTGTTGTTTCTCCAAATTTTCAGCAATACGGCCTAAGACCTTATCAAGCAAACCAGAAGACTCTGCTGCCTTTACAAAAGCTATGTAAACTGGCGGGAATAAACGCGGATAATTCTCCAATGCGCTGGAAAAAGAAGAACCATCTTCAATTCTTCTAATTAGTCCTTGCAGTACATCTATTAATATAGGATTTTTGATCTGATTTTTCATTATAGAGAGCGACTGCATTAGAGTCAGGCCGGAACTAAGCATAGACGCGAGCTGACGGGTAAAAAAAATCAGATCATTCCTGGAAGCACGCTTAAAAAAAGTTAAAATACGGGAAAAATTAAATCTCTCGTCTCCCGAGATAACAATCGGCAACATCTGATGTTTCATGAGGTAATATCCTGCCTCTTTAACATCCTTTGCCTCAATTAATCCATTAATTATCTTTCCTTCCTGCGTAGCAGCTCTGTAATAAAGCTTCATAATATATTTTCAATTCTAATTTTAAACACTCAATATTCATTGAAAATTGAAAATTGAAAATTGAAAATTCTCATTATCCTATCATCCTCATAAACTCATTTTCTCGCAATGTATAAGACTTCGCTTCATCCAGCGTGATTATGCCATTTCGGACAAGCTCAGCCAGAGACTCATCCAAGGTTATCATGCCTACATCTTTAGATGTTTGAATTATAGTATCGATAAGATGCGTCTTGCCGTCTCTTATATTATTCGCTATAGCTGAATTACCTATAAGTATCTCAACAGCCGGGACTCTGCCTCCTTCTATTCTTGGCAACAGCCTTTGAGAAACTACGCCTCGTAAAGTAGCTGCCAGCTGTAATCTGATTTGAGGACGCCGATCAGACGTAAACGAATCAACAATACGGTCTACGCTTTGAGCTGCGGAATTGGTATGCAATGTCGCGAATACTAGATGTCCTGTTTCAGCCAAAGTCATTGCTGCTTGCATTGTATCCGTGTCCCTCATCTCTCCAATGAGGACTACGTCCGGATCTTCACGCAGTGCGGAACGCAGTGCCCTGGACCAATCATGAGTATCAATTCCCATTTCACGCTGAGAAATTATACTGTTTGCCTGTGTATAAACAAATTCAATCGGATCCTCAATCGTCAAGATATGGCTCGCGCGGCTTTGATTAATCTCATTAATTATGGCGGCAAGAGTACTCGACTTTCCATGTCCTGATGGGCCGGTCATCAATACAAACCCCTGCTTCAGTTTAGCAAATTCATGAAGAATTGGTGGAAGATTAAGCTCTTCTATTGTCTGTATCTTTGGTGCAAGAAATCTAAACGCCCCTGCCAAATATCCTTTTTCATAATAAGCATTTATACGAAAACGCCCCTCTTCCCCATTCTTGCTCTTAAAACTAAACGAGAAATCCAATTCCTTATTCGCCAGCAGCAATTCTTTCTGTTCTGATGTCAATAACCCAAATATCATTTGCTCTATAGCCTCTACCTGTAAAGCAGGATGATTAGTGACAAAACGCAATGTCCCGTCAATGCGAAAAGTAGGAGGTATCTTGACCAGCAAATGAAGATCCGAAGCCTTATTTTTTATTGCCAATCCCAATAAATCCTGTATATCCATACAAATAATAGTATAAAGAATCAAAAAATAAATTAAAAGTACAAAAATACTTAATACTTAATACTTAATACTTAATACTTAATACTTAATACTTAATACTTAATCAATCCTGCGCTACTCTCAGCACCTCTTCAACCGTAGTTTCGCCCATAAGCACCTTCAAATAACCATCCTGTTTCATGGTAATCATTCCATCCAGCATAGCTTGCTTCTCTATGGCTAAGCTATCAGACTGCTCTAAGAGTAACCGGGAAATCTTTTCGGTAGCGGAAAGGACTTCAAAAATACCTATCCTTCCCAAATAACCCGATGTATCGCATTGCCCACACCCTTTACCGCGGTATAGCTTCACTTCTTGTTTAGTATTAACAGGATAAAAAGATTTCAAAACACCTTTAATTTCCACTATAAGCTGGTCAGGAGGTATATAACTCTCTTTACAATTCTCACATATCCTTCTAACTATTCTTTGCCCTACAACCGCGTTAATTGTTGAAGCAAGCAAGAAACTTTCAGCGCCCAAATCAAGCATACGAGGCAGGGCTCCGGCAGCACTTGATGTATGTAGCGTAGAAAATACAAGATGCCCGGTAAGAGCGGCTTGAACTGCCAGATCTGTCGTTTCTTTATCACGGATTTCACCCACTAATATTATATTCGGATCTTGTCGCAGAAATGCTCGGAGTCCCGAAGCAAAAGTCAAATTAACTGCCGGGTTAACCTGAACTTGATTAACTCCCGGTATTTCATATTCAACCGGGTCCTCAAGCGATACAATATTAACCTTCGTCGTATTTAACCGCGAAAGTACAGCGTAAAGAGTAGTAGTCTTGCCGCTGCCGGTTGGTCCGCAAACCAGTATTATTCCATGCGGACGCAGAATCGCCATTTCCAGAGCCCTAAGCGCCGTTCCACGCAATCCCATCTCGGAAAGAGAAGGAACACTGACTGATTTACGTAAGAGTCTCATAACTATTTTTTCTCCTCCTGTAGTCGGTATCGTTGAAACACGCA
>CAZJRC010000072.1:4379-5241 GCA_964548495.1 uncultured Gammaproteobacteria bacterium
TACCTCCGTCTGTCCTGATATGAAATTAAATCTACCATCTTGTGGTATTCTATGCTCATCAATCTTAAGTTCTGAAATTATTTTTATTCTCGATACTAAAGAGTCCTCAATTTTAAGCGGTAAACTCAATTTATCATAAAGTATACCGTCAATTCTGTATCTCACGCGGACGCGGTCTTTATGCGGCTCGATATGCACATCAGACGACCTGCTCTTAACCGCGTATTCAAGAATTGTTGTAAGCATTTTAGCAATCGGCGCGTCAGGTATGATCTGTTCTAATTGCTTACTGTCAACAGCTCGCTTTTTCGTAAACTCCTCAGATTCTTTTATTGCCTCTCCAACTTGACCTGCTAATTCTTGAGAATATTGTTGATTTATGGCCTCTTTAACTTCACTGGGTACAGACGCGAATGCCTGGATGATTAAACCTGTTTTTTGTCGTATAAACGCGATGGCTTCAAGATCAACAGGATTCGCCATCGCTACAGAAAGCATTTTGGTTTTATCATTATATAAAAAAGGGATTAGGGAAAAACGGTCAACTACAGTCCTGGGAAGAAAATTTATAGCCTGCGGAGAAAAAGAAATATTTCGTAAAGATATAAATGGGACGCCTATTAGCCTTGCCCGTGCTTCAGTGAATTTATCTTCTCCGACTAAATTTGAGAATTCTAAAAGTTCGTCTATACTTTGTCCGGCAGCAGCACTTTTAACCTTTAGATCATCATATTGCTCATCAGTTAATAAATGCTCTCTATAAAGAATCTCCGTAACTGTTTTAATCCCGTTTAAATCAAGCGCGCTAGGCACTATGCCATTTACGCTCATATCACGCGCGACACCAAGAGCAACTGATGAC
>CAZJRC010000073.1:0-616 GCA_964548495.1 uncultured Gammaproteobacteria bacterium
GTTCCAGCAAATGAAGTTTTGTTTCATGTATCCTGTCCGCGGGCTCTGTCATTGTATGCCCCAAAGACATTCCCCTTGAAACAATTGACATACGGTAAATCGGATCAACATGCGGCATCTCCCAAGCCACCAGCGCGTGACCTGCTTCATGATAGGCTGTCATCTTCCGGTCAAGCTCCGTCTGCAAACGTTTCTTCTCAGGACCCAATTTTACTCTGGTGGCAGCTTCCTCCAGATCCGACATTTCAATTGCCTTTTTATTAAGCCTTGCCGCGAATATTGCCGCTTCATTCAGCATATTCTCAAGATCTGCGCCGCTGAATCCAACAGTTCGCTTTGCGATTTTATCCCAATTTACGTTCTCTGCAAAAGGCTTACCTCTTGCGTGAATTGCCAATATTGCCTTGCGCCCGTTAATATCAGGCAGTTCCAAAGCCACCCGGCGATCAAACCTTCCCGGCCGCACCAGCGCCGGATCAAGCACATCCGGACGATTCGTAGCCGCCATCACAATTACATGCTCATTTGGATTAAACCCATCCATTTCCACCAGAATTTGATTCAGTGTCTGTTCCCGTTCATCATGCCCCCCCATGATTCCGGCTCCCCTCTGTCG
>CAZJRC010000073.1:635-5200 GCA_964548495.1 uncultured Gammaproteobacteria bacterium
ATTAAACAAATCCCGCACTCTGCTTGCTCCCACACCTACCAGCATTTCCATAAACTCTGATCCAGCCATGGAAAAAAAAGACACGCCGGCTTCTCCGGCCGTCGCCCGCGCCAGAAGCGTTTTACCTGTACCGCTCGGACCGATCATCAATACTCCTTTCGGAGTCCGCGCGCCCATTGCTCTGTATTTAACCGGACTCTTGAGGAAATCAACAATCTCTGTCAACTCCTGCTTTGCCTCATCAACCCCGGCTACATCTGCAAACGTAACTCTCGGACTGTCTTTATTAAATAGCTTTGCTCGCGATTGACCAAATGAAAATATACTCTCCTGCGTCCCCCTGGCTTGACGGAATATAAAATAAAAAAAGGCGATCATCAAAGCTACCGGCAAAACAGCTGAAAGAAAACTGACCCAGTTATTGAAAACCGCATCATCCTTCACTATCACCTGAGTATTGCCCAGCTCTGCTCCCGCGTCTTTAAAAAGCTTATACACATCTGCCCCCGGTTCTTTGACAGACTGTAACATCTTTCCATTTTTAAGATTAACTAGCAGTTTTTCCGGACTGACGATGATCTTCGCGACCTGACCTTTCTTCACATCATTTATAACCTCAGACAAAGGCACGGATTTTCTATCTTCGTATGGTGAACTTAACGCGGAAAAAACAAAAAGTGAAAATATAATCAAAAATCCATAAAGAAGTAAATTCTTCCAGGAAAATTTAGCTTTAAATTTTATAACTTTTTTGCGCCCGTTAGTACTCCCATTTCTTCTTCCATTTATATTCATAAACGTGGTCAGTATATCATAAATCACACACCCCTGCCATCCTTAAACCAGCCCCATTTTCTCCTTAACTTCCCTCAAAGTCTTCTCAGCGAATGTTCTGCACCTCTCCCTATGTCTGTGGATAATCTCATCAATTATTTTTGACTTATCTTCATATTCTTTCCGTTTTTCCTGAATCGGCTGTAATTCTTTATAAATTGCATCACTCAATTCTTTTTTAAGAACTGAATATCTTATTCCATCACCACTTCTATCTACATATTCACTCTCATATTCGCGCCTCTTATTCTTTCCCTGAAACAACTCCACCAAAGTCAATAATGTCTTTACTCCTCCTGAGGGAGCAATATTAGCTACTCCTTTGGGAATAGATGAATCAGAAATATAAAATCCATTTTTTATAACACCTTTTCCTGAATCGGTAGGTGTCTTTACTAGCTTAGCTTTGATTATTTCCAAATCATCAGCCAATGTTATATAACTGCCCTCAACCGATTTACTCATTTTCCCACCGCCTATCAACGAGGGCACATACTCTCCGCTTGTTGCAAATCTTTGCGGCTCAGGAAATGTTTTACCAAACATATTATTGAACTTTCTCGCAATCTCCCTCGCCACCTCAATATGCGGTTCCTGATCAATTCCCGTTGGTACAAGTTCTGCTTTATACAATAAAATATCAGCCGCCATCAGTACCGGATAATACAGAAGCCCCATATTTACATATTTTGGATACTGCGCTTTTTTCTCCTTGTAAGTCGGCAAATCTTCAAGCCGACTGACGGGATAAATAGTAGACAATAGATAAGCTAACTCCGTATGTTCCGGGACTTTGGATTGAATTTCAATTAAACACTTATCGGGATCAAGACCAGCCGCCAAATAGTCAATTATTACGTCTCTGACTGATTGCGAAAGTGTTTTCGGATCATAAGGCGTTGTCAATGCGTGCAAATCCACTACTGAAAAAACACAATCATACTTATCTTGCGCCTCAAGCATCCCCTTCACCGCTCCAAAATAATTTCCTAAATGCAGCCTTCCAGTAGCCCGAATGCCGGAGTATACTCGTTTTTTATTCATAAGTAGCACTCATTGTATGTCAATCAATTAATTTATTCAAGAACCTTGAAGGTTAAAAACTAATTTTTTAGGTTATAAGTAGCCTACCCGATCTTTTGAGGATTCTTCAGTTTGCGCAACGCAAGTAGTTTTTATTGTTATTTCTGTAGTCAAAGGCTTATTTCCTGTTGAAAATTTAATATTATAATGCTTCCCTGTACTTTCAAAAATTATACCATCATTATTAACAACAATTGCTCCCTCTTCTTTTTCTGAACGAAAATTATTATTTCCGTTATCAAATATCACTTGCTGGTTTAAGACCGCAATGGCTCCACTTCTTTTTGTTTTAATATATTTATCTCCCACATTTATAGTCTGATAATCAGGAATATTCAACGTAACACTACTTTCTTTCGGTCCATTCGCGCAATCAATCATGTTTATTCCGTCTATTTCTGACCTGCAACCGCCAAGCAAGGCTGCTGAAACAACGAAAGCTACTCCTCTTAATTGCTCTTTCTTCACACTCATATAGTAACACACAACTATAAGACAGTCAACATTCAATTTTGTGAGTCGCGATGTGTGGCCTATCTGCTTCTTTTAAGATATTTAGGAATTTTTATCTTACCAACCGCTGTCGCAAGAAGCCTTAACTGTAATTCTAGTACCTGTTGTTCCATCTCTCATGTGCTCTCCTTCCTCTATTTTTACGTTATAAATCTCCGCGCGATCATTAAATACTATTTCTTTAACATCTGCTTTCACCACCATTTGCGCTAACGGCATTTTTACCTCCGCCTTAGCCCCTATCATTACACCCCTGCCCAACGCCTCAAAATTTGCTACACCATCTCCCTCAGAAACCACGGGTTGACTGCCTATAATTACCTTCTCGCCCTTAGGCAAATCCTTTTCCCACGCTCCAGTACCTCCTGCATGCTTACCGCAATCTATCCTCACTCCATACTCAAGCAACATCTGTGCCCCTGCATCTTCAGCTGGAGCACTGACAGCAAGCATTACTGCAGCCAAAACTGATCTTAGCTCTTTTCTCACGCTCCTATTCTAACAAACAACTATAAAAAATCAATCATTTGAAATCAGAAATATTATGAGGCAAATTTACGCGATTATTTGTCTTTCTATTCACTCTTAAACTGCGGGCTATCATCGGGGATACAAGTCACAGTGGTTGTTATTTTTGTCGTCCCCTCAATACCTTTCGCTATCTCCAAGTCATACTTTTTATTTTCAGTTTCAGTATTCAAATGAACGCCTTTATCCCAAACTAGATCATACTTAGTATCTTTAACTTCGTAGCTTACGCTATTTCCAGTATTATTTATTTTTAAAACAGTATCCCATTTTTTAAATAAAACTGTAATCCCAGTCCTCACATCCCCGTTATTATTGTAATCTTCTAATGCTATGCTATGATTAAATATATACAGATTACCATTCCCATTCGAAGAATATCGCTCATGCCCTATTCTTATATGTTCGCCTTCCGGAAGCTCCGTAACCACGGAGCCTTGCATTGGCCCCGTCTTGCAATTTACCAATTGTGAATCATCCACCTCATGCACACAACCGCCCAAAGACATTGCCAATATTGCCGCGCCAATTTCTTTCTTCATAAAAATATTTCTATCACAAAAGTATTAAATGTCAATACCCTATAATATCTTGAGTCTTCGTCTCCTCATCTTCCTCCCAGCCATTCCTCCTTTAATTGAACAAATCTCCCCTCCCCAATTGCTTCCCTCATCTGTCTCATCAGATTAATTATGAAAAATACATTATGATATGTAGCCAGTCTCAAGCCAAGAATATCATTTATTTTAAACAGATGATGAATATAGGCTCTCGAAAAATTCTGACAAGTATTACACTGGCACTGCGGGTCAAGCGGTCCCATATCGTCTTTAAACCTGTTGTTCGTTATTTGAAAAGTGAAACTACCTCTTCCTCTCAAATTCTTCTCTATAGAATAAATATTGCCATGTCTAGCCCGTCTCGTCGGTGCCACGCAGTCAAAGAAATCAATTCCTCGCTCAACTCCTTCAAACAAATCAGCTATTTCTCCTATCCCTAGAAGATGCCGCGGTTTTACCTCATCAATATGCGGCACTACCCAATCAATCACCTTTCCCAAAATCTCTTTAGAAGTATAAGATCCGCCAATCGCTATTGCCTCAAAATGTTTATCTATAAACTTTGCCGACTCTTTACGCAAATCTTCAAACATCCCTCCATGTATTACACCATACATCAACTGATCTCGTCTATTTTGTGCAGTCAAACTCTCAATCGCCCAACGATTTGTCCTCTCAAGCGATCTAGCTGTTTCCTTATATCCCCATAAAGGCGACTCATGATCATCAAATGCCACGATCAAATCCGCTCCCAATTTTTCCTGAATTTTAATTGATTCCTCCGGTGTCAATCGACATTCGTCTCCATTGAGATGTGAATAAAACATCACCCCTTCCTCATCCACTTCCGCCGGCTTCACTCGTCCACCTACCCGTTGCGCCTCGGGAGTGGTCGAATGGACTCTCCCGAGGTGCTGCTCATACACAAACACACTCTTAGAAAATTTCGTTAATTTATCCCGTCCCCTCACTGCTCTTTGTCCCGCTCCCAACGAAAACACCTGGAATCCTCCGCTGTCTGTAATTGTTGGACCATCCCAGCTCATA
>CAZJRC010000074.1:0-5105 GCA_964548495.1 uncultured Gammaproteobacteria bacterium
CTATTTTCATGGGATTAAATATTTATGTCTACCAAAGCGAAAAAGTATTTATGCCCCTGCTGTTTTTTATATTGACAATTATTTATAGAAAAGAAATTTTATCTATTGCAAGGCGATATATATTCGGCGCTTTTTTCATTTTAATCGTAGTGCTTTTGCCAAGTTTGTATTTTTTCGCTACAAATCCGCAGTCGTTTTCGAGAGCTCGCGGGGTCAGTATTTTTTCAGAAAAGACTTATCACAACCAAGGAGAGGGGCAGAGATCCTTGGATGATAAAGAAGTCAATAATCCTGCCAGAAAAATATTTCATAATAAATATGTTGCTTACGCAAAAGAAATGTTAAGCGGATATTTATCCCATTACAATTTGAATTGGTATTTTATAGAGGGAGACCTGGAAAGACATCACGCTCCGGGAATGGGCATGCTTTATCTCTGGGAGATGCCGTTTTTGTTTATTGGTATATATATGCTTTTATTTGGAAAATATCCCTATAAATCAAAGCTATTAATTTTTCTATGGTTTCTTTTGGCGCCTCTGCCTGCTTCATTCGCCGAGGGTACCCCGCATGCGATACGAACTCTTAATTTTCTCCCGACATTCCAGATATTTACCGCCCTTGGACTGCTGGCAGGGTACCGGTTTATCGCCGATTACAAGAGAAAAATTTTTAAATATAGATCTGTTAAATTTATGTTTTATATTTTATTTCTAGCTATTGTTACTTTTAATTTTGTGTATTTTATAAATCAATACTTCGTTCAGCAGAACTACTTTAATTCATACTACTGGCAGTACGGATATAAAGAAGTTGTTTCTTATGTGCAAAAAATTGAGAAAAATTACAAAAAAATAATAGTATCAAATAAAATCCCTTTAGATCAATCATATATATTCTTTTTATTTTATATGAAGTATCCGCCTGAAAAGTATCAACAACTTCAAGATTCTCACAATGCCACATCCGGCAGGTTTGACGATACGCATAAATTTGAAAAATATGAATTTCGTCCAATTGATTGGGATAAGGAAGAAAAGCTTGCTGATACTCTTTACATCGGCAGTCCGCAGGATTTTTCCGGAATTATTCATCCGATCTTTAAAGTAAATTTTTTGAACGGACAAGATGCGATTTATATAGTTAAAGGGTGATTATTTAATTATTACCTTCTTCTCGCATTATCCAAATTGCGTCTGTGCCGTCAGGAAAATAAAACTTTTTTATTAGACTGATCCCCTTTTTATCGATAACAGATTGAGGGATTTCACTCGGATTAGTTATATATAAGGATGGTCCGGTTGGGTGTTCTTTTTTATACCGTTCCTCTCCATAGTAGTGATTAAAATCAAGAAACTTGTATTTGCCGATAAAATGCTCATCGGTAAAAAATGCCGATTTTGTCCCTCCTTGTTTTTGATAAAGCTCTGGATCGTATTGGCTTGCGAAAAGATAATACATATAGCCATTAAGAAGTGTCTGGGCATTTGAGACAGTAATTGTTTGATAGTTTTTTTCATGATCTATGGCGTATTCCATAGCCTGCAATGCTCCATATTGAAATGCTTTTGCTTTATTATAGGGAAGTAGAACAAAATACGCGTGTAATAGCCAAATAAATGAAACGCCAATTATGCCTCCTAATGAAGTATAAAGACATGTCCTGAAAAGAACGTTATTGAACTGCCAGATTCGCCGCATTAAAAAGGTAAGTCCGAAAGACTCAATTACTATTAACCCCGGCAGAAGCGTATTGGTTCTATTGAGATGAGGAGATTCATTAGTAAATGCAGAAGGTAAAGTCGCGGTAGCCGCCCAAATAAATATGAGTAATTTCATTTTTTTAGTTATACGATTTTCTCTTATCAGAATATATGCTCCGAGTAAGAGAAGGGGAAGCTCAAAAAGATACATTGGTCCAAAATCAGGAATCTGAAAGGATTTATTATCCGTATAAGTAAACAGCCATGATAAATCATAATTTTTAAGATAATTTTTAGCTATTTCAAGAAAGAAAAGCGTTCGTCTGTTATCAAATAATTGTCCCGATAGTAAATTGATTGTTTTATCATGCAGCAATCTTTTGGCACTCACCTCTCTAATCTGGGGATTTTGCGTGAAGATATTTACCGCCCCAAGTCTTAGTTTTGTTTGAGGATCGTCAAAAGCATATATGAGAGGAATGAGCATTACTATGCCAAATAGAATTGCTAAAAGGCTGATTATTTTTCTTTTTAGAAAAGCTTTGTAGAAAACGATACCTAAGAGTGCTAGAAAAATTGGTAAAAATAGTTTAATCCCGTGATATGCGTAAAACGCCAGAACAAAAAAAACTATGAAAGTAAATAAGGCAAGTAGGGACTTTATACCGCGTTGTGGTTTTTTAATCCAAAATAAGAAAAAAGTCAATCCAAAAATAAAAAAGCTCAAACTCATATTCACCTCATTAGAAAATCGTGATGAATAAAGACTCCATGGGGAAATAGTGTAGAGGAATGCGCCAGCAAGGGCAGTTGAGTCATCATTTTTTATCAATTTAATAAGAAAAAATAGAGATATGATCGCGGCGATAGTCAAAATAACAGTAGGTAAACGGATAGAGAACGAAGACATACCAAAAATTTTGATAAAAGGAATACTACTGTAAACGAATAGCGCTGGTCTGTAGTCATTGTATGCTTGCAGAAGTAAGGGAAATCGCCTACCATATTCGTCGTTGCCAGTTTTGAGGAGTGAATAAGCATTAAATCCATTCGATACTTCATCAAGATGCGGACCGGGTGGCAAAGATGAAAGGTTATAGAGGCGAATGCCGGCCGCAAGCAAAAGGATCGCACATAAGATGACTAAAACTAGCTTTTTTTGCATGATATTATTTATTATACTGTATTATAATACAGATGCTATGAGGGCATGGGGTATTTGATTTCGATAAACATGAGCAATGCGAAAATAAGACATAGGAGATTAAATTTTTATTGGGCAATATTGCTTTTATTAGCAGTTATTCCGCTTGTTGATTTATTCCAGCCCGGTTTACCAATGACTCACGATGGGCAGGATCATGTTGCCCGAATCGCCAATTTTTACCAAAATCTCCAGGAAGGAGTTTTTATCCCGCGTTGGGCCCCTAATCTTAATTGGGGCTATGGGCACCCCATTCTTATGTTTCTATATCCTCTCCCATCATATATAGCATCTCTCTTCCATGTCAGTGGTTTTTCTTTTGTAGATAGTACTAAATTAGTTTTTGCTCTAGCTTATATCCTCAGCGGCCTCACAATGTTTCTGTGGCTTAAAGAATTTCTAAACCCAAAAGCGGCATATTTCGGCAGTTTATTATACTTATTCGCGCCTTATCGCTTTATAGATATTTACGTCAGAGGAGCCATAGGAGAGCATATGGCATTTTTGTTCGCTCCGCTCGTTTTTTACTTTTTACTAAAATTATCAAAACATAAGTCCTCCTCGAAGGTGGCAGGCTGGAACAAAGCGAAAGCCATGACTCTTTCGAGGTGGACAATGCTAGGAGCATTTTCTCTTTGCGGCTTAATCCTTTCCCATAATGCCATCAGCCTCATGTTTCTACCAGTAATTTTTCTTTACGCGCTCTTTCTCATTTGGCAAACAAAAAGAAAGAAATTTTTCATTTTTCATTTTTCATTATTAATTTTTTATGGTTTCTCACTTTCCGCCTTCTTCTGGCTACCGGCATATATGGAGGGAAAATACACCTTGCGAGATATAGTGACAAGAGGCGGATTCAAAAATAATTTTGGAAGTATAAGTCAATTAATTTATGGATCATGGAATTACGGTATTTCAGGACAATTCTCTCTACAAGTAGGAATAATACACTGGATCAGTGCTATGCTAGCGATACCGCTCAGTTTTTATCTTTATGCAAAGAAAAATAAATTATGGGTCATGACACTGGGCATCTTATTTACTTTTATAATCTCCTTATTTCTTATCGATAAGAGCTCTCTATTAATTTGGGAGAGAATTTCACTTATCCAGAAATTTCAGTTTCCCTGGCGTTTTCTTACGGTTTCTGTATTTTCCTCTGCTGTATTGGGAGCAATAGTTGTTTCTTTTTTACCTAGAAAACATTTATCTATTATAATTATTATTCTTACCCTTGGAGTTTTGTTTCTAAATAAAGATTATTGGCACGCAAAGGATTATCTTAATAAGCCGGAGAGTTTTTACACATCAATTTATCAAGGCACAACAGACACGGGCGAAAGCGCGCCTATATGGTCAGTCAGATTTATGGAGAGCAGTTCAATAAAACATATAGAAGTAATCGGCGGCAAAGCAACAACGCGTGAATTGGAAAGATTAACTGCTGTTCATAGTAAGGCGCAAATAAGAGAAAACACTTTATATTTTCCTGGATGGCAGGTGCTGGTTGACGGCAAAAGTATCCCTATTCAATTTCAAGATTCCAATAATAGAGGAGTGATCACTTTTTTTGTTGAAAAAGGCGCGCATGATGTAGAGATTAAGTTTGGCGAAACCAAACTACGCTCTTTTGCTGATATAATAAGCATTGTAAGCCTTTTTATTTTAATAAGTTTAGCTTTCCTAAACAAAAAAATATGGCAAAACTCACCATCGCGTTAGCAACTCTTAATGAAGAAAATAATCTTTACGCGTGTCTGGAATCTGTAAAAGACATTGCTGATGAAATTGTCATTGTTGACGGATCATCAACAGACAAAACTGTCGAAATTGCCAAAAAATTCGGAGCAAAAATCCTTATCAAAGATAATCCGCCAATCTTTCATATCAATAAACAAAAAGCCCTTGATTTATCCTCAAGCGGCTGGATTTTGCAACTCGATGCGGACGAACGCGTTTCCTCAGAATTACAGGAAGAAATAAAAAAAGTAATAGCTCTTTCAGAAAAAGAATTGGAAGAATATGAGACAAATCTTCCTGAAAGATTGTTATTCCTCAGACATCAAAAACTTATTGAAAAAAGAGACGGTAAAATTGGTAACGAGAGAGGATATGTAGCATTTTTTATTCCCCGTCTAAATTATTTTTTAGGTAAATATTTGAGACATGGAGGCGTTTACCCCGATGGAGTAATACGC
>CAZJRC010000075.1:0-3709 GCA_964548495.1 uncultured Gammaproteobacteria bacterium
GTTTATTTCCTACACTCAAAAAAGGCAAGAACTAAGAAGCCGCGCTGCGCCTTCCACTACACTTTTTTTTACTCCTGCCGCGTCAAGCTCAAGCCCACTACAAACAAAAATTGGCGATACATTTACCTTGGATGTCATGGTTAATCCCGGAACAAATCTTCCCTCAATAGTGAAACTCGATATCAATTATGATCCATTGAAATTCTTTGCCGCCCCTACTAGCTTCCAAACCAACTTGCTAGATTTCCCTGTTACGCTTGAGGGGCCCTTTATTAACAACGGAAACATCAAAATCTCATTATCTGTAGGTTCAGACCCAACCAAAGCAATCCATCAAACAACCAAAATAGGCACAATCACTCTCAAGACTCTTGCCTCAACCGATACTACCGCGTCAGTAATCACTTTTGGCCAAAATACACTAATATTATCAATAGCTTCACCGGATCAGGCGAATGAAAACATTCTATCTTTCACAGCGCCTGCTTATATTGATATTCTCGATTTAAGCCCCGCGCCTACTCCGACGCTTACTGCAACCATGCTCACTCTATCTGCCTACCTCCATGGCATAGGAACAAGTGGTGATAATACTAATCCGGATGATAGTCGTCTAAGCAATAAATCCCCTCGTCATTTGCAGACTACTGCTACAGCCTATATCTACAACAGCTCAAATGAACTGGTATCAAGCAGTGCTGGAAATCTTGACTACGATGCAATCAAGGGCAATTATTCAGGCATAATAAATTTAAAAAACACAATTCCACAAGATCAATATGTCATCAAAATTCATATTCCCGCGCATTTACGACGGCTTCTGCCCGGTATTCATACCATAAATCCGTCTCTTAACAATATTCTGCCTTCTGCTACGTTAATAACAGGCGATATAAACAATGACAATGTACTTAATGTCCTTGATTACAAAATTCTTATAGACTGCTATAGTGATCTTTTGGCGCCAAAAATGTGTCTTCAGGAAAATATTATACTCTTATCTAAATGACGATGGAGCAACAAATCAAGTAGATTATAATTTATTCTTGCGCGAACTAACTACTCAAAGCGGCAATTAACCATGCATAGAAGGGTCATCCTGAGCATAAAGCTTGCCCTGAGCGAAGTCGAATGGGTCGAAGGATATCATATCAATGTCTAACAAATTAATTCTAGTTTTACTCACGCTCTTGATATCAATTATTTTCATAAAAACAAAAACCCCTGCGAATCCCCCGCCTCTTGTAACTCTTACTTTCACCCCTACGCCCGCCATTCCGGCGCATGCCTTACTCACATTCACCCCTGATACAATATATACAAATAATGGACAAGCTGACATCGTGGATATAAATATTAATTCACAAGGCAAGTACCCCACACTGGTTCAACTCGAATTGTCATATGACCCGGAAATTATTACTCAAATTTCATTAATTCCTGGCTCTTTCTTCTCAAATCCCGACATAATGCTCAACAATAAAAGCGATAAAACAGGCCGGATTTCATATGCGCTGTCTTCCCTGCCCGGTAAAAAATCCTTGCTCTATTCCGGACAAGTCGCGAAATTAATTTTTACCGTAAATGAAAACTCTACCAAAAAATCTACTACTATATATTTTCTGCCCAAGACATCAATTCTATCCTATGACGCCAACATTTCATTGACACTCGGCAATGAACTTAAAATATTCATCAATCCCTCAACATCATCAGCATCATTATCCCCCATCAATGACGTCTATGCCTCCAATTGAATTTGTCCCTAAAAATAGATTTAAATTTTTATTCCTAAACTCAATCACTCCCGCCTGTTCTGCTGTGAACTCAGGCTGTTTATCTATATTCTCTTCAAGCATAAAAATAAAAAATATTCCAATTCTTTTCTCTAAATTTGTGGGTCGTGATAGAATCGAACTATCCACCTCTTCTTTATCAGAGAAGCGTTCTACCGATGAACTAACGACCCGAAATCCTCTGATATTATACAACATTCACTCCGTTCTTTAAACTTAACACTCAACTAAACAATGTCATTGCGAGGATCCGCCAGCTGGCGGAGACGTGGCAATCCCATTGTGCCAGAAAAATTTCTTCACTTCATTTGCATTTATCTGACTAATTTGAGGCAAAAGTGGGACAAAGTCAGGATATCAGCCCTTTAAATATTTTCTGATCAAAGCAACAAGCATTTCTGTGTCAAACGGTTTTGCCAGATACGCCTCAGCGCCGCATTCTTTTACTGCCGTCTGAAGCACTTGCTTACTGTGCGCTGAAAGCATAATCACAGGGATTAACGCAGTCTGTCTATTCTTTTTGAGCTTCTTACAATAATCTTGTCCCATTTCTCCTCTAAGCAAAAGATCAAGTAAGATAATGTCCGGATTAATCTCTATTATTTGCTTGATAGCTGGAGGAGTAGCGCGTACAATCGGTTTAAATCCTTCACTTTCCAAGACAATCCGCATTGCGTCCAAAATTCCTTCTTCGTCGTCAATAATCAAAACCTTTTTAGTGCTTTTTTTTACTTTCATGTCTTGCTTCTCTCACCAATCTCTTTTTTCTGTCTGCTTTATTATTTCTGACAGAATCCAGCGGTAAGGTAAACGTAAAAACAGATCCCTGTCCCTTTTTGCTTTTTACTGTCAGCCTGCCGCCATGCCGTTCTACTATTTGCGCTGAAATATAAAGCCCTATTCCAAGACCGGAAAAACTGCTGCCCTTTTCATCAATGACCCGATAAAAACGTTCAAAAATCTTACCGTGGTCTTTTCTTGAAATACCAATACCATAATCTCTTATACTAAGACTAACACTATCTTTAGCTGTATGCAAACTAACCACCACTTTATTTGCCTTAGGAGAATATTTCACAGCATTAGTAAGCAAATTGCTGATAACCTGATTGATGCGATCATTATCGGCAATAATAGTTTTGTGTGTGTTTCCCCGCAGGAAGATTTTATGTGTTTTTACTGTTTGCGCAAATACAGCTATGGCTTCCTTTACAAATTTATCGAAATCAAAAGCATATTTAATAAGCTCAAGCCTTCCTCTTTCAATTTTTGATACGTCTAAAAGATCAGTAATCAGATTTGTTAATCGGTCTATTTGAGTATTAATTTTTTCCAGATATAGTTTGGATATAGGCGTTTTTATGCTCTTGCCTCTTTCCAAAACTTGAGAAAGGGCTTTTATAGTTGTGATAGGCGTCTTAAGCTCATGGGATGCCATAGAGATAAAATCATCCCTCATGACAAGCGCTTTTTGCGTTTCAGTATAAAGCCTTGCGTTTTCAATTGCCAGCCCTGATCTAATCGCGATCTCTTCCGCTATTGCCAAGTCATCTTTACTATAATATCTTTTTGTCTCAGAAGATGCAAAAGTTATCGCGCCTATACATTTTTTCTGTACATAAATTGGCACTATCATCACCGACGCGAGCCCCAAATCGCGTAAAAGCGCTAGTTGCTCCTCATCTTTTACTGCCTCAGCCAGCATCTCATCTGTGATCCGCGTGTAAATTTCAGATTTTCCGGATCTGATCACTTGCGCTGTACCTGTCTTCGTGTTTATATCAGGCGGATACTTTTTTTGAAATTCCTTTACAGCTTTTATTTTATCGGGGTCTTTATGAACAAGTACCTCCTGCCGGAGTTTGCCCTCTTCAAGCATAGTAATCGCGCACCAATCTGCGATATACGATACA
>CAZJRC010000075.1:3819-5052 GCA_964548495.1 uncultured Gammaproteobacteria bacterium
AATATTTTTCTCTGTGTAATATCAGTTCTGATTGCGATAAATTGTTTTGGTTTGCCGTCTTTCCCCAGAAGCGGCGTAACGGTTGTTTCCACCCAGTAGTACCTGCCGTCTTTCGCGCGATTGCGTACTTCTCCATGCCAAACCTTACCGGATAGAATTGTATTCCAAAATTGTTGGAAAAATTCTTTGGAATGATATTTTGAATTAACGACCCGATGGGTTTTACCGATGAGCTCTCCTCTTGAATATTTTGATATCTCTAAAAATTTATCATTGACGTACTGGATCATGCCGCTTTTATCCGTAATCGCTACGATCGATGATTGGTCGAGAGCAAACTTCATATTCGCAAGATCTCTGAATGTATTTTGAAGCGATTCTTCTGCCATCTTGCGCTCGGAAATATCACGGGTGACGCCTAAAAACGCCATTGGCTTACCTTTATCATCCAGGATAAGCGTCGCGCTCAATTCAACAGGTATTTGTTTGCCCTCAACGTTCAATAGGTTATATTCGACATTATGTATTGATCCCTCTGTCAATGTCCTCACAGCATTTTGCTTTGCTCTTTCGTGATCCTCGGGAACGATAAATTCAAAAGCATTTCTCCCGATTATTTCTTTGACATCCTTCGCGCCATACATTATTCTCGCCTGCTCATTGGCCATAATGATATTGCTGTTTAAATCTGTAAGGACAATTGAATCCGGCGATGTCTCAACCAGTTTTCGGTAGCGTTCTTCGCTCTCAACAAGCTTTTGTTCTGCTTTCTTTCGCGCTGTGATATCACGATAATTCGCGATAATCCCGCCTACTCTTGAATGGCGCAAAAGATTCTGATAAATAAGTTCAAATATGATCCACTCCCCGCTATTATGCCGTAATCTGATCTCAGTCATGGCTATTTTTTCTGGATCAGCAAGCACGTCTTTATATAAACGTTCTTGTTTTACAAGATCGTCCGGGTGAACCACGATATAATTAAATATATTTTTATCCAAACCCTCTTCAGCTTTATAGCCCAAAATTCGCTCAATTGACGGAGACTGATACTTGATAGTCCCATCCTCGCCAAAAACAATAAGAATGTCTGAGATATTTTGTACCAATAATTTAAATTCTTCGCTGCGTTTTATACTGCTCTCCAATTGCCTGCTCTTGGTGACATCTTCAATAGCCAAAAGAACGAGAGCTTCGCGTCTATCAGCTTGAAGCAGCCGCCTAGCATTAAGA
>CAZJRC010000076.1:0-5022 GCA_964548495.1 uncultured Gammaproteobacteria bacterium
GTACTTATGCGGGAGGCCGTTGAGGCGGGATTCAATGGGCTTTTCACAGAAATAGATATGAGGGACCGATCAGAAATAAATTTGGATGTAGAAAAGCTATTTGGTGCTATAACTATATTTCCTGAATTTCCTGAAGAAATTTATAAAAGATATTTTGTTTATTTAGAAAAATTTTTTCCGGTTGACGCGGAGAAAATCAAAAGCAAAGAAAATCTGGAAAAAATTCTTAGATTGCATTCGACAACAGATGAAGGAATTTATAAATATCGAAAAGTGACTAATATACAAAATATAATTATTTCTTCCTTAGGGTTTGTTGATAAAGACATTAATATACAAAGACATATGTCTGGACTTGAGTATGGAGAAATGTTTTATAGTGATGCTATGGCGGCTCTCAAACTACATCTTATAGCCGCTGAGATGAGGGAGAAAAGAATAGATAAAGGAGTAGTCGTTGATTTCGAGGGAGCAGCTCATTTGCCAACAAAGTATTTCTTTCTGCGAAATCCATTGTATGCCATGCTGACGGTACTGAAGAGTCCACATTTAATCTTGATAGAGCAATTGGCTGAAAAGTATGAGGTGGAGAGTGTGTACCCTGCTTTTGCACCTGATAAGGTAATGTTTGGGGATATGTTTAAGCAAATATGGAGACTGGAGTTTGCCAGACCAGAAAAAATAGTGGAGAGAGTAGATACAGAACCTGGTCCAGGGCAAATGCCCATGATTAAATTTGAAATTCCGGGCAGAGACGCAGTGCTAGCAGAAATGCTTGGAAAATTATCTCTTTGAATTTATTTCGTACTCCGATTATAATGCTTACAGATGTTGCGATTGTATAATTCACTATCGCGGAAAATTGAGGAATTTAAGCCGATTAAGCCACCGATGGTTGGGATGTATACGTGCGGACCGACGGTATATCAGTTTGCTCATATAGGCAATTTTCGGGCGTATTTCACGGCGGATATTTTGGTCAGGACTTTGAAGCTAGATGGTTATGATGTAAAGTTTGTCATGAATATAACTGATGTAGGGCATATGACCAATGATCAAATGGGCGGAGCAGATACGGGAGAGGATAAAATTGAAAAAACGGCTTTGCGAGAGGGAAAAACCGTGTGGGAAGTGGCGCGGTTTTATACAGACGCTTTTTTGCTGGATGTAAAGGGGTTGAATATAACCGAGCCGGCTATTCTCGCGAAAGCGACGGATCATATTGGCGAACAGATAGAGTTGATTAAAAAATTAGAGCAAAAAGGATTTACGTATAAAACGAGCGATGGGATTTATTTTGATACAGCAAAATTTCCGGATTATGGGAAAATGTCATCATTGGATCAGTTGAAAGAAGGGGTGCGAGTTGAGGTAAATCCAGAGAAGAAAAGCGCGAGGGATTTCGCGTTGTGGAAGCTTTCGTATGTAAAACGTAGATCCTTCGACTCCGCCCTTATGCAGGCTCAGGGCTCCGCTCAGGATGACGCCGCTATGCGGCGTCAGATGGAGTGGGAGAGTCCTTGGGGAGTTGGATTCCCGGGCTGGCATGTTGAGTGTTCGGCTATGAGTATGAAATACCTTGGCGACCAATTAGATATTCATACGGGGGGAGTGGATCATAAAGAAATTCATCATCCGAATGAAATAGCACAGTCTGAGGCGGCGACAGGTAAGAGATTTGTTAAATATTGGGTTCATACAGCGTTTATGATGGTTGCAGGCCAGAAGATGAGTAAGAGTTTAGGGAATATTTATACTTTGCATGATCTTGAAAAAGAGGGCTTTGATCCAGCGGCTTTGCGTTATTTGTATTTACAAACACATTATAGGCAAGAGATGAATTTTACATTTTCCGCTTTGGAGGCCGCTGATCATGCGTTAAAGAAATTGCGAACCGAAATCGCGACATGGGGTAAGCCGGAAATTGGCTGTGCTGAGTATGAGGGTAGATTTTTTGAAGCCGTGAATGACGACTTGAATATGTCCAAAGCTCTTGGAATAGTTTGGGAGCTTGTTAAATCTGATTATCCGACAAGAGCAAAAGCGGAAAGCTTGTTCAAAATGGATGAGGTTTTGGGGCTTGACTTAAAAAATGGGAGCATAAAAATAGTAAATGAGAAGCAGATTATTCCTAATGAGGTTAAGGAATTGCTTAAAGAAAGGGATGGTTTGCGAAAAGCAAAAAAATTTAATGAGGCAGATATGATACGCAAGAAAATTGATAAGTTGGGATATGAAATTGAGGACACGAAGAAAGGAACTAGAGTTAGAAAAAAGAATTAAAATAATTTTCAATTACCAATTTACAATGAAATTTCAATGACCAAATTTACAAATTGTGGATTTTGAAAATTGATATTTTATTGGTGCTTATAAATTTACAATTATATTATGAATTTCAAGAGTTTTCTCCAATATACTGCGAAAGAGATAGATAACGAATTAGAGTTGTTTTTTCAAAGATGGAATAAGGATATTGAACAGATTTCTTCGAGACTTTTGCCATATGGTAATGCGTTGGAGGATGCTTGTCGAGGGGGTAAGCGAATACGGGGATCATTGGTGAAGTTGGGATATGAGATTGGTTTAGCAGGCGGCGGCATGAGATCCTTTGACTTCGTTCAGGATGACAGAAAAATTCTGTCAGTTGCAGTGGCGTATGAAATATTTCAGGCGGCTATTTTGGTTCATGATGATATTATTGACAAGAGCATTTTAAGGCGGGGGAAATCTTCGACATATGCAAGTTTGGGAGGGGATCACGGAGGGATTTCAAAAGCAATTTGTCTTGGAGATATTGGTTTTTTTTTGGCTTTTCAATTGATCGCGAATAGCAGTTTTCCTGAGGCGGATAAAAACAGGGCGTTGAATATTTTCAGTAAATCAACGCTTGATACAGGCATAGGCGAATTATTGGATGTGGATTTGGAACAGGTAAAAGGGGATGCTGTAAATCTAGCAGATGTTATAACTGTTTATAGATTTAAAACGGCTTATTATACGATGGTTGCCCCTTTAATGGTTGGGGGAGTTCTTGGTGGATCTGAAAATACTAAATTGGAAGCGATCATAATATTTGGTCAAAATTTGGGAATTGCTTTTCAAATACAAGATGATATTAATGACCTGTTTTCTGAGAAGACACAATTGGGGAAGGGATTGGGGGGAGATATAAAAGAAGGGAAGAAAACATTGATGTATGTCTACGCGAGTACGCACGTAAATAGTAATCAGAAAAAATTATTGAAAAAATATTATGGAAAAGCTGATATTGAGGAGAAAGAGATAATGATCGTTAGACAAGTCCTTATGGAGTGCGGAGCGCTTGCGTACGCGAAAAGAGAGGCAAAGAAATATGCTCAAACAGCAAAAGAGCTTATTGTTGAGATTACAGAAAACGATGAATATAGAGAAATGTTATTGGGGATGACAGAGTATTTTGTAAAATGATAAACAATAAAATTCCAAATCACATAGCCTTTATTATGGATGGGAATAGGCGGTGGGCGAAAAAGCGCGGTTTGCCGATTATTGTCGGGCATCATAAGGGAGTGGAGAGGATTGAGCCACTGGTGGAACAAGCCGCTAAATTTGATATAAAGTATATTACTTTTTGGGCATTCTCTTCTGAGAACTGGAAACGCGGAGAGCGAGAAGTTGGGTTTTTAATGCGAGTGTTCCGGGAGTTTATTAAAAGCTCTGTGGTTAAAAGAATGATGGAAAAAGATGTACGGGTAAAAGTGATTGGTGATATTGATCAATTTCCTAAAGATATCGTCGATGGAGTACGAAAGATTGTTGAAAAGAGTAAGGAAAATAAAACGATTACTGCGACTTTTGCTCTTAATTATGGAGGAAGGCAAGAGATATTGAGAGCTATCAATGTCATTCTGAACGAAGTGAAGAATCCTTCAACTCATTTGAGAACTCGCATTCGCGAGAGATCCTTCGACTCCGCCCTTCGACGGGCTCAGGGTTTCGCTCAGGATGACACTGTAGATGAAAAGGTGTTTTCATCTTATCTTTATACGCATGACTTACCGGATCCGGATTTGGTTGTGAGAACTGGCGGGGAGGCACGGCTTAGCGGGTTTATGCCATGGCAGACAGTATACAGCGAATTATATTTTACCAGTACGCTTTGGCCTGATTTTAGCAAGAAAGAATTTGGCGAGGCATTAGTTGAATACGATAAACGTGAAAGAAGATTTGGTGAATAATTAGTTTAATTATCGAAATCTGTATTATCTACTCTCTCGTTTGGCCAGGATGTTGGCGTTGGTTTCCAGTATGTTGGTGTTGGCCAGCGTGAAATCATTGATGTTGGTTTCCAGTATGTTGGTGTTGGCCATAATTTTCTGGTTGGCAGTGGTGTTGGCCATGGTTTTCTGGTTGGCAGTGGTTTTAGCCATGGTTTTCTTGTTGGATTTGGCCACGGTCTCCATGTTGGAAAAGGAAATAAATTATTTTGAGCAGATAGAACTGAGGTTTGTTGATTAATATATTTTTGTTGCAAAATAACTGTGACTGAAGTGATAAGAAGCATAAATATTAAAAAAGTACCTATAATCGGTATTAAATTTTTCTTGAGGTAATTTTGATTATTTCCTTTTCTTTTCTTTGATGCCATGTTAGATATAAAATGTTATATTTTAAATGTAAGTTAATTAATTTTTTTTGTCAACAGCCATTTTATTACAGGCTATTATTGTTTTCATTTGAATTTAATCGTACAATGATATTATGGAGATTAGTCCGGTGTGTAAGTCCTGCCAGAATCCGATTTCACAGACGTATTATTATTGTCCTTATTGCGGGAAGAAATTAAGGAAGCCTCTTTTATCTACATCAATTTGGAAATTGATTGAAATATTTTCACTGGCGATATTTTTTCCGTTTTTTTCGATTTTGCCAGGAATAACATATGTACGACAAGCAGATAATAAGTCGAAATTTGCGGGTGTTGCGACTTTGCTTTTGACAGGAATTTCTCTTTTGGTGGAGTTATATTTGGGTTTTGTT
>CAZJRC010000077.1:0-5007 GCA_964548495.1 uncultured Gammaproteobacteria bacterium
ATAATCAAGGTAAAAAAACAGAGGCGGGTCTGCGTAATAATATCAATATTGGTACGCTTTATACTTACAATTGGCTTGGAGGCACCGGAGCAGCAGCGATAAATGGCAAGATGGAGGACCTCGCGACAGCGGAAATCAGACGGACGCAAATAGCTCAATGGCTCAAACATAAAGCTATCATTAAAGATAGCATACATATAACTCCAAATCTTGTCCGCGATATTACGCTGGAAGAAGAACTAAAATTGCGCCAAGTTTTAGGTGACTCCCTTGATGTTAGAAGATTAAACAAATCCGCGGCCCTATTTACAGAACTTGCTTTAGACACCAGCATGCCGGATTTCATGTCCACTGCTCTATACAAAGAATTACCATAAGACACTCTCCTTCTCCTCAAATACTGTATAAAAATTGCTTTTTATACCGATTTTTTATTATAGTTGAATTACTGCCATATGAAAGAACTAGTCAGGATTATTCTCTATAATCTGGGTATTACTCTTTTATATATAATCGCGGGCAAATTAGGACTCACCCTTGCTTTTGTCAACGCGAGCGCGACGGCGATTTGGCCGCCCACCGGAATCGCGTTAGCCGCGTTTTTACTTTTTGGATACATAGTTATTCCTGCCATATTTTTTGTCGCTTTTTTCGTCAATCTTCTTACAGCCGGAACTATTGCCACCTCTATTGGAATAGCTTTGGGAAATACTTTAGAGGGAATGGTTGGCGCCTACTTGGTTAAAAAATTTTGCAATGGTCTTTATGCTTTTGATTCTGTTTGGGATATATTCAAGTTCACTTTTTTCGCGGCAATTCTAAGCACAATGATCAGTGCTGATATTGGTGTCACAACGCTTATTCTTGGTTCTCTCGCGAGCTGGAGTGATTTTACATCAATTTGGCTGACATGGTGGCTGGGAGACATGGGAGGCGCCTTAATCATTGCCCCATTTCTTCTGGTTTGGGGACGGGATCCCCAATTTAACATTAACTTCAAAAGAGTACTTCATCTTCTCATTTCCCTGATTAGTCTTTTTATAGTCACCATGATTGTTTTTACAGGCATACTTCCTTATCCTTATTTATGTATTCCGATTGCTGTATGGCTTGCGCTTTGGTTTGGACAAAAAGGAGCAACATGCGCTACGATCATTACGGCAGCGATTACGATTTTTTATACTCTTCATGGACAAGGACCATTTGCGACTGCGTCATCTATCAATCACTCGCTAATCTTACTACAACTGTTTTTGGGTATTTTTTCACTTACCGGATTGACTTTTGGAGCGACAGTCCTCGCGTGCAGAATAAGCGAAAAAGCTCTTATGTCTCATGAGCGGCGTTTTAAAGCGCTTATCGAAAACAGTTTTGATGGAGTTGTTTTAATAGACGCGACGTCAAAAATAATCTATGCAAGTCCCTCAGTCAAACGAGTTTTAGACTATACGCCGGAAGAACTAATTGGAAAAACCGGATTTGATCTGGTTGTCCCTGAGCATAGAAACATGACGATGCGTGAACTTGCCAAATTAGTTCTTAAACCAGGCGGTATAGTAACAGTAGAATACCAAACGATTAGAAAAGACAAAAAAATAATTTGGGTAGAAGCTACAGGTACAAATTTACTATTTGAGCCAAGTGTCAATGCGGTGGTGGTCAATTTTCATGACATTACGGAGAAACAGATCGCCAAAGAAACGATATTTAGGGAAAAGTTAGAAGATGAGGCAATGCTGAATAGTATTGGAGATGGGATTATTGCCACAGACAGCAAAGGCAGAATTGCTGTCGTCAATAAAGTTACTTGTGAAACCCTTGGATGGAAAGAGAGAGAACTCATTGGCAGACTTATTGTCGATGCGGTCGCCATAGAGAATGAGTTTGGTAAAATTCTACCTGAAAATTTACGCCCAATAACAAAAGTGCTTTCTCTTGGCAAAAAAATTGTAACTTCACGGACCAATTATTATATAAGAAGAGATAAGACTAAATTTCCAGTCCGCATTACCGTAACACCAATTACAGTTGACAATAAACTTGTTGGAGCAATTGAGGTCTTTCATGACATCACAAAAGAAAAAGAGATTGATCGTATGAAAGACGAATTCATCTCAATGGCTTCCCACGAACTAAGAACTCCAATTACAGCCATTAAAGGATACCTTTCAATGATCCTTCACGGTGATTATGGCCCTGTAAATGATGGGCTCAAAAAGCCGCTTGAAAACATAGCTGTCTCTACGCACCGTCAAATTATCTTAATCAATGATCTGCTTGATGTTTCCCGTCTCCAAACAGGAAGAATTGATTTCAGGTTGACTAATTTCGCAATCAACAGCTTGCTTGAGGAAATTATTAATTCCCTGCAGCCCCTGGCGCGACAAAAAGGCATACAAATAAATGCTGAGAGCAAACAGGAATTATCCGCGCGGGGAGATATTGAATGGGTCAGACATATTTTAAATAATCTTATCGGGAACGCGTTGAAATTTACCGACCAAGGCAAGATTACTTTGACTTATCATCAGGATCATAATCTTATACATATTGCCGTGACAGACACGGGAACAGGTATAGATCCTGCTGATCACGGCAAGTTGTTTGAGAAATTCGCGCAACTGAAAACACATAAACTCAATAGACCGGTCGGTTCAGGTTTGGGACTCTATCTTTCACGCCAACTTGCGAATAAAATGGGAGGAGATGTAAAACTTAAAAAATCCAGCCCTGGCCAGGGAAGCACATTTGCCCTTATTCTTCCCAGAGCTGATACGGATGCTGCTTCTAAAATAAAGTCGAATTTTGAACAAACAACCCAAATTGCGTTTAACGATGAAACTGGATAAGATAGAGTAAGATTTAAAATTTTTATGAATAGCATACTAATAATAGAAGATGAACAATTGCTCTCTGACATGTATAAGGATAAATTTCAGCTTAACAATTTTAAGCCTGTTACTGCTGAAGATGGCGAGAAGGGATTAATGCTTGCGCTAAATGACAAACCGGATATTATTTTGCTTGATCTCGCGCTGCCGAAATTGAATGGTCTTGACATTATGAAGGCATTGCGCTCTGATAGCTGGGGTAAAACTGTTCCAATTATTGTTTTAACCAATCTGAATGTAGACGGGAAAATCCTTGAAGGAATTATGAAATATAATCCTGTTTATTGCCTGATCAAAGCCAACACAATCCCTGAAGATGTGGTAGCAAAAGCAAAAGAAATTCTCGCCAAACATGAATAAAATTTTATTAGTTGAAGACGATGAGGTTTTACTGGAAATGTACAAAGATAAATTTATGCATGATGGATTTGATGTACAAACAGCAGTCGATGGACAGGATGGAATCGAAAAAATGAAGACGTTTAAACCGGATGTCGTGCTTCTTGATCTAATTATGCCAAGAGTAAGCGGTTTTGATGTTCTCAAGCTTGCAAAGGATGATCCCATACTCAATAAGATTCCTATTCTTGTATTGTCCAACATTTACGCGGATGCCGAAGATCTGGTAAAAAATTGGGGAGCGAAATATTTTCTTCTCAAATCAAACTATACTCCTGAGGATATAGTAAATCGCGTAAAGCAACTCCTCTCGCGCTGAACTTTTACTGAAATTCTCTGTTTGCTATAGTGATAATAAATTTGTATAATTTGTATAATAAATTTTATGAAAAAAAATCTTGTCACAGGCGCTTTCGGACAAATCGGCAGTGAACTTGTACCCGCTTTACAGTCAAAATATGGCAAAAATAACATAATAGCAGTAGGTCATCGCGCTATCCCAAAAAATTTTGACGGTATTTTGCAAACAGGAGATGTGAGAGACGCAAACGTCATTGAAAAGCTAATCAAAAAATACAAAATAGATACTATCTATCATCTGGTTTCAGTTTTATCTGCCACAGGCGAAAAGGATCCAAATCTAGCCTGGGATATTAATATCAATAGTTTAAAAAACGTCTTGGATCTGGCCGTCAAATACCACCTCAAGCTCTTTTGGCCGTCATCAATCGCCGCCTTTGGTCCCACCACGCCCCGCGATTTGACTCCGCAGAGAACTATTCTTGAACCAACCACCATGTATGGGATAACCAAAGTAGCGGGTGAGCTGCTCTGTCAATACTACTTTTTTAAATACGGTGTAGACGTGCGAAGTCTTAGATATCCTGGTATAATTTCCTGGAAAGCAGAACCCGGCGGTGGTACTACTGACTACGCGGTTGCCATATTCTACGAAGCTATAAAAACAGGAAAATATGAATGTTTTGTATCAAATAATACAATTCTGCCAATGATGTACATGGATGACGCCATAAACGCGACTCTCAAACTCATGGACGCGAATCCTGAAAAATTGACTGTCCGTACCAGCTACAATCTGGCCGCGATCAGCTTCTCAGCTCAAGAATTAGCAAAAGAGATCCAAAAACACTTGACGCTTAATGTGATATATAAACCAGATCACCGTCAAAAAATCGCCGATTCCTGGCCTAAATCAATTGATGATTCTTTTGCCAGGCGCGATTGGGGCTGGGAACACAACTTTGATTTGAAAAAAATGACTAAAGTAATGATCCAAAACCTGAAGAAGAAATTAAAAAATTAAAAAGTAATTATATTGCGAGACATATGTTATAACAATTCTATTATCTTGCGAGGGGTGGCGAGCGTAGGGGATCCCCGTCGAGCGCCCGCAGAGAACGAAGTGAGCGAGGACGTCGGACGGGGAAAACGCGAAACAGGCCCCCCCGAGCAAAAAATAAAAAATGGGAAAAACAAACTTTTATTCAGTAATTAAAAAAGAAATTTCGCGTATTGATACTGCGAGCACAGCCAAACGCTTTGAAAAAATAATCAACGGCTTTACAGCAGATCCATCGCCGCGAGCAATAATTGGCAAAAAAAAATACTTAATTTTCAATTCCAATGATTACTTGGGTCTTCGTTTCAACAAAAAATTAGCTGCCGGAGAACACGCGGCATCCGAAAAATATGGTAC
>CAZJRC010000078.1:0-4943 GCA_964548495.1 uncultured Gammaproteobacteria bacterium
CCTGAAGGCATTGCTTCGCTCGTTGCCCCGTTAATGAACGCGCTTTTAAAAATAGCCTTGCCAATCGTACGGGCGTTAAGTTCATCTTCCGAATTGGTCTTTCGGATTCTGGGAGTAAAACAGATTGCCGCTCCGACTGTGACAGATGATGAAATAAAGATGCTTATGGGTGAGGGTACTCGGGTGGGTGTCTTCACTTCTGTCGAAAAGAAACTGGTTAACCAGGTACTTCATCTTGACGATATGCAGATTAATTCTCTCATGACGCCTCGAGCTAAAATTCAGTATTTCGATATAGACAAACTCACAAAGGACATTGCTAAATATCTAGGCAAATATAAACACTCGCGGATTATTGTTTGCGATAAGACTCTTGATAATTTAATCGGGGTTATCCATCTCAAAGATTACCTCCGATATTATTTAACTAATCCTAAAGTGGATATCAAAGAGCATCTTGAAAAACCACATCTATTACCAGAGAACACGCTGGTTATAAAGGTGCTTGAGCTGTTCAGGAAGTCGCCGATGCATTTGGCTTTAATTATTGACGAGCATGGTATTGTCCAGGGCATGGTTACTTTCAATGATGTGTTGGAAGCTATTGTTGGAGATATAGAAACACGGGGTTGGACTGAGAAATTAAAAATAGTCAAGCGGTCTGACAATTCTTATTTGATTGACGGCATGCTGACAACTAAAGAATTAAAAGATACTTTAAAGATAGAGAAACTTCCCAAGCAAGCATCAGGCAATATTACTCTGGGTGGATTTATCATGGCTTATCTTGATAAAGTGCCTACTGAAGGAGATAAATTTGATTGGGGCGGATATAAGTTTGAAGTGGTTGATATGGATAAGAATAGAGTTGATAAAGTATTAATAACGTTAACGAGGTTGACACATTGAGGTTGGCGACTATTTAAATGGTGGGAATGGCGCAAAGCTATTTCAAATGTAAGGTGGAAATTTACAAAAGTAGAATGTGCAAACTCAAATCACGTCGAAGGTGAATGCTGATTAGAAAATTCTATTATAAATTTGATACCAACAAGCAGAATCGCAACCAGAACAACCTTTTTAAATATTTTATAAGGAAACCGCTTAACAATCTGTTTACCTGTAAAAGAACCCGCGATTGCAACGACAAATAGTATTGGCAGGTACCAATAGTAGTTACTGCTTAAAAATCCCTGGCTTAAGTAAACGGGTATTCTGGTTAAATCAACCGCTAAAGCAATTGAAGCAGCTGTGGCAATATACTTTTCTTTGGGCAAACCGAATCCGGTCAAAAATGCTCCCCTTAAAGCTCCGCCTGTGCCTATAAGCCCCGCAAGAAACCCCGATAGACTGCCTCCCAAAATCGCGCTTAGAGTTGAGGCTTTTATATGAAAATTCTCTTTCCACAAGGAATAAAGAGAGTAAGTAGCGAGAAATACGCCCAATGTGCCTTTCAGGATAATTTGCGAAAGTAAAGACACTAATAGGGCGCCTGTTAACGTTAAAGCAACACTGGGCAAGCCAAATTTTATCAATAAGTTTCTATCCAGTCCCTTTTTGAAAAAACTTATTCTTCCGATATTGCCAACTATATGGAAAAACGCGACTAAGACTAAAGCAATCTTGAAATCAAAAAAGAACAAGGCAATAGGCAGAAAGATGGTTGATGAACCAAATCCTGCTATAGTGCCTATTACTTCCGAAAAATATGCTCCCGCAAAAAATAAAAGTTCCATAGTTTTAGACAAAAGCCGCGAAACAGCACGCTGTTTGATCTATGATTTAAGGGTATAGGAAAAACAGCAAAAATTCAAGAGAAAAGGATATTCAAACTCAAATCACGTCGAAGGTGAATGCATATAGAGTAATTTAAAAAAATCCATTGGGATGGCATTAGTTTCTAGAATACGGGAAATGAATTTGTATGCTTTTTATGTTATTATATTGACATGAATCAAGTTGACAGTCTTAAAAAATTAAAGTCTATCAAACGGAAAACAAAAGCCGATTATAATTGCTTGCGCGCGATTTATATCAACAAACTTACAGATTCATTAAATGCTGATAAAAAATATTTTATGAAGCAATAATCGCGCTTGACAATATGTTTAGGGCATATGAATTAATGAGAGGAGCGATGAGAAGTCTGGGGTTTATAGAGCAGATTAAATTCATTGAAAAATTAGACACCTACATATCTTGCATTGAATCATTGACAGCTCACAGAACAAAAGACAAGTATTTATTAAATTATCTAACTATAGTTGATGAAACTCATGCCCGACAAACGGCAACAGTCATCTGGCGTGATTTTCAAAATCTAATAGCTCAAAAAAGAAAATTTATCTAATGAGGTATTGACGCATTTGCTTATACATATATGTAATATGAGGCTGAAACCCACAGTTTAGTAGATTTATTTTGTTCCGCCTCCTTGTAATCTTATTCCCAACCTCATATAATAACTTCATGAAAATAGATATTTCTCATCTGGCGAAATTGGCGAATTTGCCCATTTCGGAAGCTGAAAAAAAACTCCTCGCCAAGCAATTAGAAGAAACGCTCAAGCATGTGGAGAGACTCAAGGAGATAAATACGGACAAAGCAAAAGAGACTAATGAGGTAAATAATCTTAAAAATGTATGGCGCGAGGATGAAGTCAGGCCGTCTTTATCGCAAGAAAAAGCTCTAATGAACGCCCCACAGATTTACAATGGTTTTTTTGTTGTTCCAGGAATAATGGGGGAGGAAAACGAATAATGGACTTACACTCACTAACTATTACAGAGACTAAAAAAAATCTTAAAGAGAGAAAATTTTCCGTTGCTGAATTGACTAAGGTGTATCTTGCTAGAATTAAAAAATTAGAACCTGTCTTGCATTCGTTTGTGACTGTGGCTGAAGAAAGAGCGATGAAAGATGCAGAACTCGCCGCCTCAAGCCGGGTACTGAATAATTTTATTCCGCCATACAATGCAACGGTTGTTGAAAAATTAGTCAGCTCCGGCATAGTTTTGCTTGGCAAAACTAATATGGATGCCTGGGCTCATGGATCCTCAACAGAAACATCAGACTACGGAGCAACCAGAAATCCATGGGATACGGGTAAATTGCCCGGCGGCTCATCTGGCGGAGCGGCGGCAAGCGTTGCCGCGGATGAATGTCTGGTCGCAATTGGTTCAGAAACAGCCGGCTCTATCAGGCAACCAAGCGCCTGGTGCGGAACAGTTGGGCTCAAGCCGACCTATGGCCGCGTCAGCAGATACGGTGTTGTAGCAATGGGATCATCTCTTGATAGTCCGGGACCTATTACCAAAACCGTAGAGGACGCCGCGTTAATATTGAATATACTTGCTGGCATTGATCCGTATGACGCCACAACTTCGTCTTTAGAAGTGAAAGATTATTTGAAGTTTCTCAAAACTCCCAGAAAAATGACAATCGGTATTCCAGATGATTATTTTACAGGCGTAAATTCAGAAATTATAGATGCCGTAAATGAGGCAACAAAAACATTGCAAAAACTCGGACATAAAGTAAAAAAAATTACTTTGTTTGATCCTAAATACGCTATTGACGTATACACTATTTTACAGCGGTCTGAGGTATCATCAAATTTAGCCCGTTACGACGGTATACGTTTCGGGGATGACCGCTCTAAATTTGGAGAAGAAGCAAAGAGGCGCATTATGCTGGGAACTTACGCGCTTTCAGCCGGCTATTATAACGCTTATTATAAAAAGGCGCAAAAAGTACGCACAATTATTATTCAGGATTTTGCCAGAGCGTTTGAGGGTGTGGATGTGATTATTGGCCCCTCAACACCCGTCACAGCTCTTAAATTAGGTGCCTCAAAAAATAATCCTATGTTTGGAGAGCTCATGGATGTCTTGATTGAACCTTCATCAATTGCCGGACTTTGCGCTATTAATATGCCTGTTGGATTGTCATCAGAGAGCATGCCGATTGGAATGCAGATCATCGGACCGCAATATGGAGAAGAAACAATTCTTAATATTGCCTATCAATACGAATTGGAAAACCCATTTTATTTGAATAAACCAAGAATATGAATAAATTTATACCTGTTATCGGACTCGAGGTGCATGTTGAACTTAAAACCAAAAGCAAAATGTTTTGCGCCTGCGGTACTCAATATTTTGGCAAAGAACCCAATACTCATACTTGCCCGGTCTGTTTGGGTCTGCCCGGCGCACTCCCTGTGCCAAACAAAAAAGCAATAGAATGGTGCGTGATGATTGGAGCCGCTTTAAATTGTGAAATTCCGCCGGTCTCCAAATTCGACAGAAAAAATTATTTTTACCCGGACTTGGCCAAAGGTTATCAAATCAGTCAATATGACCAGCCATTTGCTCAAAACGGATATATAACTTTGTCTAATAAAAAACGGATCGGTATTCGTAGAGTTCATATGGAAGAAGATACAGGCAAACTTTCCCACGTTACATTAAATGGGCAAAGAGTCAGTCTTATTGATTTTAACCGCTCAGGTGTTCCCCTGGTTGAAATTGTGACTGAACCGGATTTTCAAGACAGCCAGGAGGTAAAAGAGTATTTACAAAAACTACAGCAGATCGTGCGTTATCTTGGAGTATCAAATGCTGATATGGAAAAAGGCGAAATGCGCCTGGAGCCAAATATTTCACTTAGAGACGCCTCTTCGAAAGACTTGCCTCCCTACAAGGTTGAAGTAAAAAATATCCATTCATTTAAATTCGTTGAAAAGGCAATTAATTATGAATTTAAACGCCAGGAGGAAATATTAAATAGTGGTAAGGTACCTGTTCAGGAAACTCGTGGTTGGAATGAGGACAAAGGAGTAACCGAGGAGCAACGCACCAAGGAAGAAGCCCATGACTACCGCTACTTCCCCGAACCCGACATCCCACCGATTAATCTAACCAAAGATAGCAGCGGCATTG
>CAZJRC010000079.1:0-3495 GCA_964548495.1 uncultured Gammaproteobacteria bacterium
TTCGCTTTTTTTACAGCCTCATCAATCGTCCCAACCATATAAAATGCTTGCTCAGGAAGACTGTCATGTTTTCCGGATAAAATCTCCGCGAATCCTTCGACCGTATCTTCAATTTTCACATATTTTCCTGCCTGCCCAGTGAAGATTTCAGCGACAGACATTGGTTGACTTAAAAATTTTTGAATTTTTCTCGCGCGCGCGACAGCGAGTTTATCTTCGACAGATAATTCATCTATTCCCAAAATAGCGATTATATCCTGTAAATCTTTATATCTTTGCAATACTTTTTGTATTTTTCTCGCGACATCGTAGTGTTTTTGACCGACAATAGAATGATTCAAATTTCTTGACGTGGAAGTCAGCGGATCAACAGCCGGATAAATTCCTTGCTCGGCAATTGATCTCTCAAGTGTTATAGTCGCGTCCAAATGCGCGAAAATTGTAGCGGGTGCCGGATCAGTATAGTCATCAGCGGGCACATAAATTGCTTGCAGGGAAGTAATTGAACCTTTCTTTGTTGATGTAATTCTCTCTTGTAAGCTTCCTATCTCTGAAGCAAGCGTTGGTTGATATCCCACAGCGGATGGAACACGTCCCAAAAGCGCGGAAACTTCACTCCCGGCTTGGGCGAAACGGAAGACATTATCTATAAACAGTAAGACATCTTCTTTTTTCTCGTCTCGGAAATACTCTGCCATAGTCAAAGCTGTCAAGGCGATACGCAGCCGATTCGCCGGTGGCTCATTCATTTGGCCATATACCATTACAGTTTTGTCCATAACTTTTGCCTCCAGCATTTCAAGCCACAAATCTGTACCCTCTCTCGTTCTCTCGCCGACCCCGGCGAATACGCTATGTCCTTTATGAATAGCGGCAATATTTCTAATTAACTCTTTTACGATGACTGTTTTTCCTACCCCGGCTCCTCCGAATATGCCTATTTTACCTCCTTTGGTGAATGGAGCTATAAGATCAATGACTTTTATTCCTGTTTCAAGTATTTGCGGTTCTGTTTGCTGATCCGTTAGCAGAGGAGAGGATTTATGTATTCCCACAAACTCAATTCCGCGAGTATCAAATGGCTGCCCGTCAATTGGATGTCCCAATACATTGAATATTCTTCCCAATGTTTTACTCCCTACAGGCACTTTAATTGACTCGAAAGTCCTTTTTACCTTTGTGCCTCTTGCCAGAGAGTCAGTAGAGCCGAATGCCAATGTACGCACTTCTTTATTTCCCATTTGGAATTGCACTTCGAGTACCAATTCTTGTCCATCCGGCATTTTCAGTGTGAGCGCTTCATATACATCGGGTATTTCCGATTCAAAATAAATGTCCACAACAGGACCAGCTATGCGCACAATTTTTCCGTCAATATTATTTTTTTTATCTATTGTGTCTTTTACCATAATTCCCTATAACTTTACAAACTTTATCCACTCACTGCTCCAGCCCCTGTTATATCCAATAATTCGCTTGTTATTTTCGCTTGTCTCGTTTTATTATATTCTAGTCTAAGTTCTTCAATAATTTCTTTGGCATTATTTGTCGCGTTTTGCATGTTAAGCATCCGGCTTGCCTGTTCATAAGCAAAGCTCTCAAGGAAACAATGAAATAATGTCATTTCCACATTATGCCTCAATAATTCAGGCAAAATCTGCGACGCTCCAGGTTCAAAAACATAAGTTAAATTGGATTTTTTTTCATTAATTTGCGTACCTTTTATTGAAATAGGCAATAGTGTTTTTATTGTAGCATTTTGAGAAAAGAAACTTGTGAAATTTGTGTACAACACCTTTACGACATCCACTTTTCCTCCTAAATAATACTCGTCAATTAATTTAAGTACCGGATATACTACATCAAAGGTCGGCGTAGTTGTCCCGAAATTAAATACCGCTACAACTTGTTTATTAAACTTTACGCTCTGCGCTTCAATTTTTTTCCCGATGGGAAGAATCAATGAGTCTCGATCTCCTTGATGAAAATCCATAAATAATCTTATAAGATTTGAAGTCAATCCTCCGCACAAGCCTTTATCAGGCCCGAGAATAATTAGCAGCGTTTTTTTGACTTGCGCATTATTTTTAGCATATGGATGATCGAAGCTTCCAATATCCATCCCGCTCGTTACATTAGTCGTTAATGTACGTAAATGTTCCACATATGGCCTTGTAGATAAAGCGGCACTCTGTGCTTTTTTTAGCTTTGAAGCTGAAATCATCTGCATAGCTTTAGTTGTTTTAGAAACATTTTGAGCTGCTTTAATTCTTCTTTTTAATGATAATATTGTCGCCATAAGTTTATATTATATTGTAAATCTTTTTTTAAATTCTTTGATAAGTTTATCCAGTTGTTTAATTTTATTTTCATCAAGCTTTTTTCCGTCTGATAATTCATCAAGTACGTTTTGTCCTTTTTGACGGGCGTAATGAATTAATTCTTTTTCAAACTTTGTTACGTTCTGACTGGGGATTTCATCAAGATTACCGCTAGTGACAGACCAAATGCTCAATACTTGTTCAGCATCTGAATATGGATGATATTGATCTTGTTTAAGAATTTCTGTCAGACGCAGGCCTCGATCAAGCTGTTTTTGTGTTGCCGGATCAAGTTCGCTTCCGAACTGCGCGAACGCCGCTAATTCTCTATATTGAGCCAAATCCAAACGCATCTTTCCCGCAACTGATTTCATCAAGCCAGTTTGGGCTGCTCCTCCAACCCTTGATACGGAATTGCCGGCATTAATTGCCGGTTTGATCCCGATATTATATAAATTTGCCTCTAGAAATATTTGTCCGTCAGTAATAGAAATAACATTGGTTGGTATGTATGCTGATATGTCTCCTGCCTGTGTTTCAATAATTGGCAGAGCTGTTATTGACCCGCCGCCGTTTTTATCATTTAACTTAACCGCGCGCTCAAGCAATCTGCTGTGCAGATAAAATATATCTCCGGGATATGCTTCACGTCCCGCCGGCCGTCTCAATACAAGCGAGATTTGTCTATATGCCCAGGCATGCTTCGTCAAATCATCATAAATGATTAATACGTCTTGTCCTTTTTCCATGAAATATTCCGCGATCGCGCAGCCTCCATAAGGAGCAAGATATTGCAGCGCGGCTGGAGTAGAAGAACCGGCAGCGACGACGATAGTGTAGTCCATTGCTCCCTCCTCTTTCAATCTGTTTACTATTTGCGCGATGCTGCTTTCTTTTTGTCCTATCGCTACGTATATACAAACAACAGGTTTTAATTTCTGCTTATTTTTATTATTTTTAGCCTGGAAACTGCGCTGATTGATGATAGTGTCAATTGCGATTGCTGTTTTGCCCAGACCCCTGTCTCCGATTATGAGCTCTCTCTGTCCGCGTCCTATCGGTATCATGGCGTCAATTGGTTTAATTCCGGTTTTCAAAGGAGTGCTTACAGGTGCCCTTGCCACCACTCCTGCCGCGATTCTCTCAAGAGGCATTTGCCTGCCTTTTTTAATAC
>CAZJRC010000079.1:3505-4032 GCA_964548495.1 uncultured Gammaproteobacteria bacterium
CTGGGTTTTCCGTCAAGCGGCTCTCCCATTGGCGAGATTACTCGTCCTAGAAGATCCTCAGATGCATTCACCGACAAAACATTTCCGGTTCGCTTTACAATATCTCCTTCTTTAATTTTAAAATTCTGATTTAATAAAATAATAGACACACTGTCTTCATTAAGATTGAAAACAACACCGCTGGCTCCATTTTCAAAAGTTACGATTTCTCCCATCCCAGCCTCAGACAAACCGGAGCAGCTTATTACTCCATCTTGATTGCTTTCAACAATGCCTATATTTTCAACTTCTGCTTCACCGGAATAAGCATGCAGTTTTTCTTCTAACATTTTTAATATTTCTTGATTGTCTATCATAATGACCTTTCTAAATAACCGCTTATTTGTTTCAAAGCGCTTTTCATATTTAAATTATACACCTTATCATCATCAGTTATTTTAATTCCAAACACAAGGCTTGGGTCTTTTCTGAAAATCACATTTTTTTTTTCAAATAATCCGATAAGCTTTTTTTTATTTCTTTCACTT
>CAZJRC010000079.1:4042-4819 GCA_964548495.1 uncultured Gammaproteobacteria bacterium
CAAATATTCCTTGAGCTCTTTTTGATTAATATGTTTAATTATTTTTTTGACGCGCTCACTATCCAATATGTTATCAACATAACTTTTTTCAGCTAATTTTGCTATTAATTTTTTATCCATCAGTCTGCTCTCCGTTTCAATTTCGTGATTATATTATTTACAAGCTTGTCCTGGTCGTCCTTGCTGAATATCTGCATTGCGGATTTCTGTAAAAATTCAATTGCCAATCGGCTGATCTGCATCGAGAGCGCTTTTTGTGCCTCTCTAGTCTCGCTTATTATTTGTGCCTTGGCATCCTCAAGTATTTTTTCTGCGTGTTTTTTTGCGCTCATTTCTGCCTCCAGCAATATTTGATCACGCTGTTGTCTGGTTTCCTCAAGTAATTTTTTTGAAACTTCCTGTGCCTGATTAAGTATCTCTTTTTCACTTGCATTCGCCTTTTCTAGAATAAGTCTTGACTCTTCGGCTTTTTTATGTCCTTCAGAGATAATATTCTTTCTATTTTCCAGAGCGTCAAGAATTTTTCTATAAAAAAATCTCTTTAATATATATAAAATAATTAAAAAGTTAATTATTTGAGCACTAAGAATTATAGGATCTATTCCAAAATTTTTAATTATATCCATAAATCAATCTCCTGGTTATCTAATTAATTTACGAATTCCGCGTTTCCTGTCATCCTGAGGAGTGAAACGACGAAGGATCTCTGAACTTGTTTCAGTCTCGCATTCGCGAGAGATTCTTCGCTACGCTCAGAATGACAACTGCGAAACTCGT
>CAZJRC010000080.1:0-264 GCA_964548495.1 uncultured Gammaproteobacteria bacterium
AGAAGCGGGCGGAGAATATTTTGAAGAACAGTCGCGAGGGCATAAGCGAGCGAGACTATGCAATTGCTCAAGCGGATTTGAGACGGGCATTATCGGAAATCCATGTTGCTCAGCGAAGAAGAAAAAGCACTCGATCTCCACTAACGCAAGGGTAAATTTGCCATATTACTCAGGATTTCATAAAATATCAGTATTATGCCTACGTGGCTCAATGGCAGAGCAGCGGTATCGTAAACCGCAGGTTGTCGGTTCAAGTCCGACCGT
>CAZJRC010000080.1:300-4757 GCA_964548495.1 uncultured Gammaproteobacteria bacterium
AAAAAAGCTAAACTATTAATTAGCTTTTCTTTACAATAGTTAATTCCGGCATTATTATTTCTATTTTCAAAAATATAAAGAAATTTGATGCCATTATAAACTTTCCACATAGCCAATCTCCTTTCGAAATCTGCATCAAAAAGATTTTTATCGGCATACCCAGATTTAAGAAGTTCAACAATCTTAGTATCTGATTTATCAGATGCAAAAAAGCACCAATGGGCAAAATCCCTAATTGGATCACCGCCTATCGCAGTTTCAAAGTCTATAATACCTGTAGTTTTATCACCATCTATCAATATATTCCTCGGCAGATAATCACCGTGAAGCAAAGACGGTTTGGCAATTTTATATTTCGGTTTTTCTTTTTTTAGGATTTCAATAGCTCTAATCATAAGTTTTTGGTCAAGACTTATTTTATTTGCAACTTTTATCATTAAATCTTCCTGAAGATATATATGGTTAAAAACGTCATCAGCAGAATTTTTATCTTCTATACCGGATTCATGCAAATCCAACAATTCATTTAAAGGGATACCAGTAAGTTTATTTTCTACACAAATCGACAAAGGCTGGTTATTATATGTTAAATTTTCTAAATATAAAACTGTTGGAACGGGTACGCCAACTCTAGCACATGCTTCCAATGCCCATTTTTCTTTATGAAATCTCTCCTTTGTCTCATCCTTATGAGCAATACGTATAATTACCTCTTGCCGATCTTCCGTTTTTATCTCATAAACTTCATTGGCTTCGCCTTTAATTATCCTATCCTTATAATAAATAGGCGATCCTGTAGCTTTAAATATGGTTGCATTTAAAATCTGATGAGGTGTATTAAATAATTTTTCATGTCTATTTCTAAGAAAATCTTGATATTCTGATTTATATTCCACTATCTCTCGTTTTATTTTCTCTATTAGTGGATTTTCTATTTTTTGATTGTTCATAATCTATTTACAATTTACCCTGACACTGAGCTAGAAAATCATTAAATAAATTCATCAGTTTTTTGAGCGCTTCAGGAAATGACTTGAGGACTTGTCCATCTATGCTTTTAATCGGAATGATTTTCGAGGAGGTGCTTGATATGAAGGCTCCGTCGTAATTTGCGAGATCCACAACTCTGATGTTCTGCTCTTCAACTTTGTATCCATTATTTAGAGCAACTTTTAATATCGCTTTTCTGGTAACTCCAAGCAAAATATCTTTTTCCGGAGGTGTGTAAATTGTTTGATCTTTAAGACAAAAAAAATTAGTCCTTGTCCCTTCGGTGATATACCCATCACGATCAATTAAGAGCGCGTCGTAAGCTCCTAAGTTTTTTGCCTTTCTATAAGACAAATAACTTGAGAGCATATTCAATGTCTTGGCGTGGGGAAAAATTCTTTCGTAATTACAGGTAATAAAACCAGCTCCATCTCTATATAATTTTTTGTCGGAAAAAAGCGGATTAAAACACAAAACAAATAACTGGGCATCGTTGGCGGTTGATCCGCCGATTAGCAATATTTTAATGTTAAAACTTTTTGTGTCTATAATCGAGATAAAGTCTAGTACGGCTTTTTCGATAAATATATCCGAAAATTGATGATCTAGTTCAATAATTTTTGCCGATTCTGTCAAGCGCTCCAAATGATCAGACAGGAAATATATAATGCCACTGGAAACGCGAATAATCTCATAGACACCGAAGCCGTAAGCATATTCTATCGATGAAAGCGGTATAACTGCCTCTTGAATGGGCAAAATTTTTCCGTTTTTTGAAAAATGCCTAATCTCATTCCGGGTGATATACTTATGTTTCATAGCTTTATTTTATCATTTACTTAACCCTTTAATCCATAGCTTGCAGAGCTGAAGCGATATATATAATGCCTCCTTAATCCATTGAAAAAAATACTAAAAAATGTTAATCTCTAGTTATATAAAAGAGGTATATAAAAAAGACTTATGACAAATTTACTTGAGCAATCTCCAAATCAGGATAAAAATTTATTCATAAAAAAATCTGTGCCCTTTGGTATTGAAAAGTTATTGGAAAAACGAAAATTAAAATCGTCATTTTTAAAACAATTAAAGGGGGTAATAAAATATACCAGCGGAGGAATAGTTGCTCTTGCTTTAACAGCGCACTTAGCTCAAAAAGAATATCCAGATTACATAAGCAAGGAAAAAGAACCGACTAAGATTGAATGGAATGAATCTACACAAAAGGAAATTAAAAAACTCTCACATGAATATGTATTGATTATTAAAACAGATCCTGCTTATGAAAAAATTCCAGATTCTGTTTTTGAAAAGCGTTTCATAGATTTTGTTGCTGCTTATGGGCCAGATATAAAAATTGCTTACACAGGGGATGGTTCAAGAATCGAAAATAAAATTAATAAATGGTCAATTAAACACGTATTTAACCGGACAGATCGTTATGCCCAATATGCTGACGGTGTAATATTTTTGGAAGAAAAAAATCTAAAAATGAAAGACGACAATAGTGGATATGATTTTAAGACTAGCAACTTAGTTGATTTTTTAGCGGAAATTTCTCATCATATTAATTATGATTATACCGTAAGACGTTCAATCGCTTATACTGAAAATCTAATTCTTCATGATTTTAATCAAAAAAAAATGTATAAAGATCCCTATTCCGTGGAATATCAAGCTCACGAAATAACACGGAGTGCGATTAGTAAATATTTAGCACCGGAGGATCATAATTTAAATACTGATTTTGTTGATATTTATAACGCAGAACATAAAAATTATAGAGAGATTTTTAAACTTGCTTAATTCTAATAAGCAGCTTAAAGATCTGGAATGGAAGATTATGAATAAAAAATCAAGATTAAATGAGATAACAAAAAAACGATATGAACGTAAATTAATTATCTTCTTCGCGATAATTATTTTTCTTTTAGGCATTTTATTTTATTATAGTCCTCCCCTGCTCATAAAGCTTAGCCTGATTTTGGGAGATTTAAGAGATAATAGAGAAGCTGATTTGTCTATAAACAACACTAAATATATTGCTCCCCCTGTTCTCAATCCCCTGTTCAGTGCTACTAATAGTGCTGAAATAACGATTTCAGGATATGCCCCTAGCGGTAAATCTGTAAAAATATATTTAAATAGTAAATATATAAGACAAGTTAAAGTAAATGACGATAAAAGCTTTAATATCAGTAATCTGATGCTTGCTGAGGGGAATAACGAAATAAAAGTAAAATCACTTGGCTTAGATAAGCAAACCAGCAATTATTCACAAAGCATACATATTTTATATAAAAATAAACCACCAATACTGGAGTTAAATTATCCAATTGATAATCAAATTATTTCTAATAGCAGCAATAAAGTTAAAGTGGAAGGAAAAACTGATTCCGATACTCGCGTAACAGTTAATGATTACTGGGCTATTGTTGATAATATAGGTAATTTTTCGTATTTACTTAATTTACAGAAGGGAGATAATAAAATAAAAATCGCGGCCACTGATGAGGCGGGAAACAGATCGGAAAAAGAGGTAACAGTAAAGTTAGAATAATTTCTTATCCTCGCTCATCAAACCGATAATAATCCAGATCCACAACATGATCTGGGCGTAGAAAAGACTATTGATGAAGAACGCATCTGCGAATATGGATAGAGCTGAAGCAATGACAATAAGAGCATACGCAGATGAGTTTTTTTTATAAAATGTGAAAGCCCTTTTAAGAATTGTACTCCAGAGTCCCAAATAAGCCACTAATCCCATAATTCCTGTAGTGGCAAGGACAAAAAGAAAACTATTATCAACGCCCGCATCTGCATGAGAAGGTGCTTTGACCCAGTCGTGATTCAGCCCGTACAAATCCTTTGCATACCGATAACTATTAAATCCAACCCCTAGTAACGGATGATCTTTAATAATTCTTAAAGCAGTGGCGTAATTACTTATTCGAGCTTCGCTTGAATTTATTCTAAATAGATTCATGTTCTCATCATAAAATTGGGGAGAGACTAGAATGCCAAATAATAAAATTACCAATAAACACAAAAAAAATATTTTTTTTCTATTTATCAAGATAAGGAATATGGCAGATCCCGCAATAAACATCAATATTGCCGATCTTGAAAACGTTAAAAAGAGAGCAAGAAGAGTAAGAATGAGAGTAAAAATAACTATGTGTTTCGGTAAATATGGATATAGTCTGGATTCCTGCCCCCCGATCCCCGCTTTCGCGAGGACTGTCGAGGGCAGGCTTCGCAGAAATGACAGTTGAGTAAATCCTGAAATAAATAGAAAATAAAGAACAAAAAAAGCACCGGCATAATTAGGATCTAAAAAAACTGAAAATATTCTGTGCATATGCTCATCCCATCCTAAATAGTAAAAGTTTTTAAGGCTATTAAAAAAGAAATATTGTAAATATCCGAGTGATAAAATAATTAATCCGTCAATAAATAAGAAT
>CAZJRC010000081.1:0-4074 GCA_964548495.1 uncultured Gammaproteobacteria bacterium
ATTATTAATAGAGTACAATTTTTTATAAAGCATATCAGCAGTTAACCATTTAGAAAATTTTAAATCCCATTCATCACAGAGAACACAATTGAACTTTACATTACCAAGCGACGAAAGGTACCTCATATTTATATAAGCATCATCTAAAAGTTCTTTTTGAAATTCAAAAGATATATACTTAATAGGTTGTTTTAATCCTTTTAAAACTTGTTTTTCAAACCCCTCTACATCAATTTTACAAAATGTTGGGATTCCATATTTTTGTATCAATAAATCTAGAGTTATCACAGATACTTTGTAAGATTTAGTCCACTTAAAGTTATTTGAAAATCTAAATTCACGTTTCCATTTGTAATTCATTGTTGAATGGCTGGCTCGTCATTATTTGTGTATAATTTTAACCTCCCGTTTTTTTCCGCCACACCTTTAGATATTAAGACTATACGAGGGTCATTGTTGAATGATTTATGTAATTGTCTTAGACATTTTTTTGATGGCTCAACGCATATAATCTTACTGGCTCCTAATTTTAAATATATTTTTGACATTTCACCAAAACAGGCTCCAATATCAAAGCATGTATCTCCTTTTTTGACAAATTGAGAAAAAATTTTTAATTCTCGTCTTCGGCGAAAAATATTCAGCCTATCATATGCAACCCATATCATTCTCGCCTTTGAGTAGAGGTTTAGAGTCCAAAGTATTTTCATTATCCACCATCGCATATTATATTTTTAATTGTTTTTGTGCTACTATCCAAAAACTATTTCGAATTATTGAAAGAGGAGTAGAAAACAATAGATATACAAAAAATCGTTTTATGCTCGTGGGTAGTTTGTCAAAGAGGTGAGGAAGTTCCCAATCAAACGTCTGTACGTATATGGTTTTGAAGTTAGTTTTGGTATGAATGAAACCGATTTTTTTAAGCAGGGCAGATAAGCTTTTTGGCGTATAAAAATTAATGTGCGTTGGGTCGGAATAGCCAAACCATTTTTTACCCTGCAACAACCGGATTGGCGTCGCGAAATTGGGGGTAACCAGAAAAATAAATCCCCCAGATTTTAGCACCCGGTTTGCTTCTTTTATAAATTTTTCTGCATCTTTAGAAGTTAGATGTTCAATTACGGAAATTGATATTATCATATCAAAGGAGGTATTTTTAAATGGAAGCTTTATAGCAGAAGCTTTTACAATGGAGTTTTTTTTGTTTATTTTTCTTGCGGCTTTTAGCGCTTCATTATAATTGTCGCAGCCTATTGCTTTATAGCCTTTGTCGCAAAAATATTTAACTATCCTGCCTGTTCCGCAACCTACATCTAATAGGTTTTTGAGTCCGTGTTTGTTCATAAGCTGTTTTATTGTTTCGGCGATATGCAGATCGAGCAGGTCTCTTTCCTCAAAATATTTTTTATTATAGTGTTTATTAATTTGCATATTTATAAAAAATTTTTTCCCATTCCCGCGCGCATTTTTCCCAAGAGAATTTTTTGGACAATTGCTGCGCATTTGCACCGAGTTCTCTTCGTAATTTTTGGTCTTCGATTAATCTTTGCAGGTAATAAGAAAGTTCTTTGAGATTATTTGTTACAAATCCTGTTTTTCCATGCTGGATTAATTCTGAGGCTGCTCCTAAATTTAGCGATACGGTTGGTTTGGCAAAATGTGCCGCTTCAAGAATAGGCAGGCCAAAATAAAGATATTTGTCAGTGTTTATATAGAAATCCGCGTCTGCGTAAAGCTTTGCAAGAGTATTGTCATCGGGGTTTATTATTATTCGAGTATTATCATTTTTAATTTTTTCAAGATATTTTAAGTATTTTTTTCGCGGCTGCGAGCCAGCAATGGTAAAGATGATTTTAGTTTTTGTTTGTATGTTTTTTAAGGCGTTGATCATGACGTGAAACCCTTTATAGGGAGTAATTCTGGATACTGAGAGCAGTTTGATGGAATTTGATTTTTTCTCAATCTTACTATTTTTATTGAGGAGAGGAGTAGTGCCAAGATAAATAATTCTGTCTGATGTTCTGTGATAAAGTTTTTTGGCTTCGAGTGCTGAGAAATAACTTATAGCGATGACGCGGGTAGAAAATCGCATAAGTAAAAAATTTGCAATATAAATATAAATATTGCCAATAAAATTTAGTATTTTATCATGTAATAAAATTGACTCGTTTGGAATTTTTTGTTCTAAATACGCATCCATCTGGCTGCCATAATAGGTGAGAATAATTGGAATACCTGTTAATTTGCAGGCTATGAAAAAGGGGAGTGTACCGGCAAAACATATAACGTCTGGTGCATCTAGATTTAATTTTTTGAAAAGAGGGAGAACAGAAAAATATTTTCCAATAAACGGCAAGGAATTTCTTTTCAAAATAACAGATGATACAGTATGGCTTATAAGGTCGTTTTTTACTGTTGGATCCCGCATAAAATCATAGCTATATACGGTAACAACATGGCCGCGTTTGCTTAAGTGCTTAGCAATTTCCAATGGAGCTCTGGCGCCTGAATGGTAATTAAGAGTTTCAACCATAACGGCTATTTTTAGCTTTTTCATTTTTTAATGCTGATAGTAAATGAGACGGATGGGACGTTTTTAAATTCGGGAAGAAATTTGATCACCCGACCGTAATTAAAGGGAAGCGTCCATACGCCTTTATAAACAATGCATAAACCCGCGTTTTCAAGCATTTTAATTACTTTTTTTTGACTGATTGGATTTTCAATCGGTTGATGTTTTATCTTAAATATTTTTGTCGCTGCATGGTGAAAAAAGTGCGCAAAAGGAATTGGTGGGTGCTGATGCACAGTCATGACTTGCATGCGTGAAATTCTGGCCATTTCATTGATAGCTAATTGCGGATCAACAAAGTGTTCCAGATTGCCGTTTGATATAGCGACATCGAAGGCGTTATCAATAAATGGAAGCGCATGCGCGTCGGCATGAACCAGAAATTTTACGCCATTTACTTTGGCTTTTTTTAAAGCGTTTAATGAGAAATCTACACCGACGGCATCAGGCGACAATTTTTCTATTAATCCCACTCCGCAGGCGATATCAACTGTTTTATTACCGCGGGCGAAAGCGGCTAAAATTTCATATGATCCATCAGTTGGTCCTTCAAAAGATTTTTGATAGAGCGAATCATATTCTTTTTTGGAGGTTAATGTTTTTTCGTCAAGAGTGTAAAGAAAATCCCAGATGCCATGCAGATTTTTATAAACAAAGCCGCAATTTTTACATTCTCCCTTTGGAGAAATATGCCGTATTGGCGTTTTGCACTGAGGGCAGGCTAATAATGATTCGAGATTGAATTTTGTCATAAATATTTATTTTTTTAATTTGTGTTTCTTTCCGATAGGGTATCCGTAATATGTTTAATGTTCCATAGTAATCCTTTTATAAATGGAATAAATCTTCCATCCCGCAAGATAATCAGTTGGTAGAGAACTATAATTATTATTTGAAATAACAATATGCTTACGATGTTTATTAAAGGTAGATTTTTTAATGTAAAGCGGATTTTGTTTTTGTACCAAAAGTAATATTTAAGCGGTTTATTTTTATTGGCTGTGGTTGATTGTCCATGCCAAAAATGCGCATTAGGAAGATATATTATTTTGCAGCCTGCTTTTTTGGCGCGCAGACAGAAATCGTAATCTTCAAAATAAAATGAGAATTTTTCATCAAGCATGCCTATTTTTTCTATAATTTTTTTTCTTGTTAACATGGCACATCCTTGTATCCAGTCAGGGTTTTTTATGTGATCGAGATGAGGAGCAGTGTAGATATTTCCAGTCCAATGATTTAACACATATCCACACGAGACGATTTTTTTTGGATTATTTTTTAGAAATATTTTTCCTCCGATTACACCAGTATTGCTATTTTTATCCATGTAATCCACCAGGTATTTGATACTCTTTTTGCCGAAGATAATGTCATCATTGCCGATAAATATATATTCTCCAGTTGATTTTTTTATTCCCTGATTGATAGCTTTAGCAAATCCCAAATTTTTTTTATTTTCTATAATTTTTAAATTATAATTTTTCTTTTTTAATTTTTCT
>CAZJRC010000081.1:4084-4752 GCA_964548495.1 uncultured Gammaproteobacteria bacterium
GTGATCCATCAGTTGAATTATTGTCAACTACAATAATTTCGATTTTATTTTTTGGATAGTTCAGTTTGGAGATAGAATCCAGACAATCGAGAGGTTCATTGCCGCCGTTGTAGTTTGGAAATATAATAGATACCTTAGTATACATATTCATACAAAGTAATCGGGGTAAAGTTTTTTCATTTGTTTATTGGAAAATAGTAAATATACCCCTTGTGTTTTTTTGTAACTCGATTTGCAGACGCTGCAATAAAGAGTTTGTTGGGTTTTTTTAAAGAAAAGTACAGGCTTGTTTTTGCAGGCAGGACAAGCAAGAAGATTTAAGATATTTTTTGTTGCAGGAATAGACGGTTTGGTCGAGCCGAGTGATTCTTTTTTTCGGCATAAAGCCTCAATGCCACCACCCAAAAGATTTATTAAAATTCTTTGCGCGAATGGAGGTCTTATCCATCCGGAGTATTTTGTTTTATTTCGTGACATTGCTTGCGGAAAAGGATAAATAAAAATATTTGTCCAAACATCATGGAATATATTCAAAGCTTTTTCCCAAGTCTTCAAGGTGAATGTCTCTTCCAGAATCTGATGCTCAGTCTCGTTTTTACCTATCCTGGATATGAAATGAAGAATAATAAATATTTTTAGAATTTTTTCAAACCAACGCAAATGATGAC
>CAZJRC010000082.1:0-4727 GCA_964548495.1 uncultured Gammaproteobacteria bacterium
CTGTTAAACAAGGAGAGCGGATTCGTCTGTATCTTACTAACTCTGCTAATACCAGAGTATTTAATTTCGCGATCCCCAATACTCAAATGCGCTTAGTTGGCGCCGATAATGGTAAGTATGAAAAAGAAGAATGGGTTGATTCTGTGATAATATCACCGTCCGAACGCGCGATTGTTGAAATCTGGTTTAATCAGGCAGGAGATTACCCAATCGTCAATCAAACCCCTGAAAAAACCTACACCATGGGTACAGTTGCCGTTGCGGAGGTGGCGGTAACTACTTCCTACCTTCTTGTGCCAAGAATAAATCAAGATTTTATTACTTCTCTTGCGTCACTTCGGCCGCTATTTACTAAACCTGTCGATAAAAGCTTGACCTTGACTCTTCAGTTGGGTTCGGGGAGTGCAGGAAATAATACTGGCATGGGTGGACATATGATGGGTAACGGGCAAACGATGGGAAACAGCCAAATGTCTATGGAAGATGTTAATAAAATTGAGTGGGAGGATGATATGAACATGATGAACACCCAGTCAACAAAAGACACTCTTAAATGGAAACTTATTGATCAAGGAACAAATCAGGATAATATGAATATAAACTGGCAATTCAAAAAAGGTGATAAGGTAAAAATCAAATTACTCAACGATGATAAATCCATGCATCCCATGCAGCATCCGATCCATATTCACGGACAGCGGTTCTTAGTGCTCAGCACAAACGGGGTATCAAACCAAAATCTCGTTTGGAAAGATACAGTGCTGATTCAAACCGGTGATACAGTTGAAATCCTGGTTGATATGGATAATCCGGGAAATTGGCTGATTCACTGCCATATCCCGGAACACATGGAAGCAGGCATGATGCTTGGTTTTAAGATAAGTTAGATGAGTTTGCAAGGCGACGCCTTGCAAAAGGAATAATGCTTGGATTTTTAAAATAAGTTAGGAGGTGATAGTTATGCTAAAAACAATACCATTTGCAAATTCCCTTACAGTCGTAGGAATAGGGGTGTATGTAGTATGCAGAGTTTTGTCCCTAATCGCGCCTGATCTGCTCTTTGCCATTGGTCAAAGCTGGTTCCATACCTTCAATCTCAACGCGGTGAAAACTATAGCGCCAATGGATATTGGTACATTTTTACTTGGCGGAGTGTCAGTCGCGGTCTTTGTTTGGATAACTGCGTATTCGGCAGCAAGTTTGTATAACAAATTTGCGAAATAAGCGCGGGGATTGTGAGCCAATCACCCACGTTACGCAATAACCTTACGTCATTCCTGTGAAAACAGGAATCTTAATACCAGAATTTCTAGATTCCCGCCTTCGCGGGAATGACGGTGCGTAAGATGAATTAATCATTTGAACCCGATCAAATTTGGGTTAACTTACGATCTATAGATTTAATTAATAACTCATAATGCGCATCCTAATCCCTGTCATTCCCATGAATCCGTCAGCTGACGGAGGGAATCTATACAAACAATATTGATGCGAGTTAATAAGTTATAAAACTATGAACACAAAGACAAAAATTATTCTGATTGTATCTTTATTAATAATCGGATTATATCTTTTTTTTGAGCATAGAGTACATATCTTAGGTAATTTTCAATATCTCCTTTTTTTGCTATTTATTGTAATGCACTTTTTTATGCATTCTGGTCATGGCGGACATGGAGAGCGAAAGAAAGTAGGGCGATAACGCGCCATCATTCATTCCAAAAATAAATCATGAAAGACAAGAATAAAAAAATATGGAAATATACAATAAGCATTATGAAGAAAGAAAAATCGAACACGCGCCGATTCGAGAGAGCGCTGTTCTCCTTGTTATAAAATTATCGTTACTATTCCTGCTCCCTGATATGCTCTATGTCAGCGTATTTTATGTGTTCACGGTAGGTTTTGCTTTGCCGGTTGATTTACACCACCACATATCGCTTCTTTTAATTGTAGTATTTTTTCTAAAACTTTTGATTCAGCTGTTTCTGAGTTTGTATGTTGCCCTTTACTGGAAAAACACTACCTATCGCATCGATGGAGCTGGCAAATACCTTGTTAAAAAAACAGGTATTATCGATACAAAAGAAGAGGTCTATGAATTTAAAACCGTTAGGTTAATAAGAGTTAATCAATCATGGCTTGGTAGAATTTTCAATTATGGAGATGTTAGCCTCGAGATTAGCGCCTCAGGCGGGTATCAAGTCATCCTGACGATTACCGGAATTCAAAATCCAAAACAATACGAACAGATGATAAAACAATGCTTGTAATCTATGAATAATCAAAATATGGTAAATAAAGAAAGTTATGCAAAGCATTATGAGGAAAGCACTGTGATCAACTCTAGCGCGAAGAATGTGTTTTTCTATGCAGATGATCATAGAAATTTCTCGTCACATATGAATCAGTCCTCTTGGATGATGGGCGGAGGGAAGATGGAAACTACTGTAGACGCGGGAAAAGGGCAGAAAGTAGGATCACATATTCGCATGAGTGGAAACGTTTTTGGTATTAACTTATTTCTTGATGAAGTAGTTGTGCAGCATGATCCCCCATATCGTAAAGCTTGGGAGACGGTAGGCGATTTAAACCTCCTTGTTATTGATCATTATAAGCTTGGTTTCCAGATTGAGCCGGATAACATTAAGTCTAAGCTTAAGATATATATAGACTATAGTCTTCCAAAATCTTGCGGCGCTCGCGTATTGGGTTATTTATTAGGAGAGATCTATGCCAAATGGTGCGTTAATCGGATGATAAGTGGAGTTAAAGATCATTTCAGAAGTAAATAAATATGAAAATGTATACCTGTCCGATGCACCCAGAAGTAAAACAGGATAAACCTGGCACTTGTCCCAAGTGCGGTATGAAACTTGTTGAGACTGAAATGAGAATTAACCATGGCAAAATGAATCACGGAGGAATGGATCATGATCAGCATGATATGCGTATGATGAAATCGGTCACCGAGATGTCATTTTGGGAAAAGCTCAAGATGAGCATGACCATGTCTATGGGAATGGATCACACAGGGCTTGCGGGGCGGGAAATGGCAAAATTAATGGAACAAGATATTCGCAATAAGTTCTTCTTCTCCTTACTTTTAACGATTCCAATTATTCTCTATTCCCCTTTGGGTGAAAAGATTTTTCAAATAAATCTGCCAAACCCTATCCCTGTCACCTGGATGCTGTTTTTATTAACCACACCAGTCTTTTTCTACTCCGGTTGGATATTCCTATACTCAACCTATAAAGCACTTCAGGCAAAAACGCTTAATATGGCGGTTCTGATCGCGGTAGGAATTACCGCGGCGTATGTGTTTAGCGTTCTGTTAACATTCTTGGACAGCTGCGATTCATATTATGAAGCAGCGGCACTGCTGATCACTTTTGTCCTTTTTGGTCATTGGATAGAAATGAAGTCAAGACGCGGTACAACCGATGCTTTGCAGGCGCTTTTTAATCTCGTTCCGCCCCAAGCGCGGGTTATTCGAGGTGGCAAAGAAATACTGATTTATACCTCTGAGGTAAAACTTGGTGATATTGTTGTCCTTAAACCCGGGGATAAAGTGCCGGTTGATGGTGAAATCATTGAAGGCGAAACAGCGATTGATGAATCACTCGTTACTGGCGAATCTATTCCTGTTGCCAAAAAGACAGGAGATCGAGTCATTGGCGGATCAATCAACCAATCCGGCTCCGTACAATTTAAGGCAACCAAAGTAGGAGAAGATACCGCGCTTGCGCAGATCGTAAAGCTTGTTGAAACTGCTCAGAACTCAAAAGCTCCGGGGCAAAAGATAGCAGACAGATTTGCAAAGTATTTAGTAATTGTTGCAGTTGGAGGAGGATTACTCACCTTTGCCGTGTGGTTTTTCATTATAGGACAACCATTGCTTTTTGCTCTTACCTTTGCTATTTCAACTGTGGTAATTGCTTGTCCCGATGCGTTAGGTTTGGCAAACTCCTACAGCTGTAGCAGTTGGAACAGGACTTGTAGCCAGGCATAATATTCTTATCAAAGACGCGCCAACTCTTGAACAGGTATTGAAAATACAGGCAGTAGTCATGGACAAAACCGGAACTCTGACAGAGGGGAAGCCAAGGATCGCGAGTATCGCGGCAGTTAAAGATTTTGATATAAATACTGCTTTGCAACTCATTGCCGCCGCTGAGGCGAAATCCTCTCATCCTCTGGCTAATGCCGTGCTTGAAGAACTGAAAAAAAGAAAACTTTCATATCCGCAAAAGGTGGAGAAATTTCAAAACCTGTCAGGACTTGGGGTAAAAGCGCTGGTTTCCGGAAAGCAAGTTTTAGTGGGAACGAGGAAATTGATGAATGATAACAGTATTGATACTACTTCTCTTGCAAAAGACATTATTAAATTTCAAGAAAATGGCGAAACCATTATGCTCTTAGCGGTTGACAATAAATTAGCCGCAATCGTGGGAGCAATCGATCCAGTCAAAGAAAATGCCAAAAAGACTATTGACCGCCTTAATGAGCTAGGCATTGAGACAGCGATGATTACAGGAGATAACGAAAAAACTGCTCAAATTGTTGCGAAAAAGATCGGGATTAAAAGGGTTTTTGCTGAAGTTATGCCGGAAGACAAAGCAAAATATGTTAACAAACTGCAAAGTGAGGGGAAATTTGTCGCCATGGTTGGTGATGGGGTTAATGACGCCCCGGCCTTGGCAACTGCCGATATAGGTATAGCT
>CAZJRC010000083.1:0-3224 GCA_964548495.1 uncultured Gammaproteobacteria bacterium
ACCCGCGGTGATTTGTGCTGACGCGGTAATGAACGAGGGACTGAAAATTGCTGAATTTGACGCAGATACTCACCAACAATTAGTAAAAGTACTTCCCAGGTATGCCAGCGTCATGAATCCTGTTGACGTTTTAGGCGACGCGCTTGCTGACAGATACGCCTCTGCCGCTGAGATAATACTTAAAACCGATCAAGCTGATTCCCTGGTGGTTATTTTAACCCCTCAAGTAATGACCCAAATAGAAAAAACTGCTGAGTTGATCGGGGAATTAAAAAAATATAATAAGCCTATTTTTTGCGCCTTTATGGGCGGGGGTCTTATTGCTAAAGGTGAGCAAAAATTAAATGAGTTGAAAATTCCTGTCTTTCGTTTTCCTGAACGGGCAATCTCCGCAATCGGGACTATGTGGCGATGGAAAAAACATCAAATGGAACAAAAAAACTCGACAGAGGTTAAACTCCTTCAGCTTGAAATCGAAAAAATAAGAACAAATGAAATTATCAGCAATGCACAGAAAAATAATCAAAAAACACTGGATAATTTTGAAGCTAATGAAATTCTGGATAACTATGGCATATCAACGCCTAAAACTCAAGAAGTAAGCGGTCTCAATCAGGCGATAGAATTTGCTGAATTAAACAGCTGGCCGGTTGTGCTTAAGTACTCCTCTCCGGGCTTGCTTCATAAAAAGGATATCGGAGGAGTTGTAACCGATATCTCCAATAACTGGCAACTGGAAATTGTCTGGGATAATTTCCAGCGTAAGATAGCAATGCTCAACTCTGATATTAGAGGCCACATAAAAGTACAAATTCAAAAAGAAATATTAAACGGCGTAGAAGTAATTATAGGTGCTAAACGGGACGCGACTTTTGGTCCGGTTTTGCTTTTTGGAGCAGGCGGCACATACGCTGAGTTAATATCTGACCGCAATATACATTTATTGCCAGTTGATCTGGAGCAGGCAAAAAGCCTTGTGGAAAAATCAAAAATTGTCAAGATATTAAAAGGCTACCGCGGCACACCCCCACTAGCAATAGACAAAATATACGAGGTAATTGTCAGGCTGGCAAAAATAATCGAGGATCATCCGGATATATCTGAGCTAGAAATAAATCCACTGATTGTTACTCTGAATCATGCTTGGGCAGTGGACGCAAAAGTGGTGCTTGGCTTTGGCGAAAGCAAGTTAATTCCACTGCCTCATCTGCAACTTGCTACCACTGTAAGCCACAACATACTCGCCTCAAAATTCCATTATTTTGTCTTTGAGCCGGCTACTCCATGCATATACAATCCCGGTCAATATATAAGTATCAAAGTATCGGATCAAAGAATAAATTGTTATTCAATTGCTGTGGATGAGGGGGGAAATCGGTTTGGACTTTTAATTGATACTAAGCCCGGAGGAATCGGCTCTAAATTTTTTGAAAATCTTAAACCTCAAGATAAAATAACCTACCTGGGGCCGCATGGTGTATTTACACTAAAATCTGACGAGGACAGGAAAATATTATTACTGGGAACCGGATCAGGCATAGCGCCTTTGCGGCGATTTGTAGATGAGATGCTTAAAAAGAATCATACTCAAGCTTCTATCTACCTTTATTTCGGACTTCGATATACAACTGACATTTTCTGGCATGATTATTTCCAAAAATTAGCTGATCAATGCCCCAATTTTAAATATAAATTGGTTATTTCCAAGCCTGATGAGAATTGGCGGGGATTAAGCGGACATATCACTGATTATCTAAAAACTGATTTTCCTGACACAAGCGGTTGTACGGCTTATCTTTGCGGTAATAAAGAAATGATTGCTGAGGCATCAAGCATCCTAATTTCAACAGGCTGTCCAAAAGATCAAATATATTCTGAGAAATTCTGAGATTATACGCAAAGTAAGAAATATTGTATAATAGCTATCATGAAAAAGCCTCCAGATCAAGATACAGCAAGACTTGAAGAGCAGGCAATGCTTATAGCCGGCGAAATATTCAGCCTTATCAATCAATATACTCATGACAGTAATATTTCTAGATTCTTTTTGACTGACGATGTCGCGCATGTTTGCTATGGACTGGCAGGAGCATTTGCTTCCGCTATATATACACCCTCTCTCAAGCCAAAAGAGATTAAAAATACTACTATGCTCTCTTTTATCTATGCTTTGATGACTTATGGTTTTAATATCTATCTGAAAGAACATTCGCTAACGACCAACGCGGCTCCATACACTTTGCCTCGCGACTCAGCATTAATTAAAAAAATTAAAAAGAAGACATTGTCAGAGGCACAATCCGGCAGACTAGTATCAACACCGCTTGCTGATAGAATTATCAAAATTTTAATAACCAATATTAAGAACCAATTAAAAATGAAAGAACTATCTCTGAAAGACCATCGGTTAAATAATATTAAATTTATTCAGTACAGTAAGCTTTCGATGTATTGGGGATATAATTGTTCCAAGAGATTATTGCAGCAAAACTCTAATTATTTACAATCCTCTCCCAAGGAAACAAATCACGTCCAAAGTGTCCATAAGCAGCAGTAGATAGATAAATAGGACGGCGTAAATTAAGCCCCTGCAAAATTCCTTCCACTGAAGTATCCAGTAGTTTTCTTGAAAAATCTTTGATTGCCTTACTTGATGCCCTAGCGGTATCAAAAGTTTCGACTTCCTGCATAAGAGGTTTTCGGGCGCCGATGAAATAAGCCAGACGCACTTCAGCTTTATCAGCCAATTTATGAGCAACGATATTTTTGGCGATGTAACGGGCAGCATAGGCGCCACTCCGATCAACCTTAGTCGGATCCTTGCCACTGAAAGCTCCGCCACCGACTCTGGCATATCCGCCATAAGTATCTACAATTATCTTGCGACCAGTAAGCCCCGAGTCGGTGCCAGGTCCGCCTATATGCCAAACTCCGGTACCGTTAACAATTAGATTCTTTGGAGTAATCTTGAAGCCAGACGCGGCAAGTACCGGCTTGACAACTGTTTTGAAGAGATCTGCTTTTACTTGTTTGAGCTTTATTTTTTCCTGGCCGCCCTCTGGGTTTTTTATTATTGCGATTTTCTTTTCTTTTATTTCTTTTTCAATAATTTTTCCATCACGAGAGACAATATATCTATCTGGAGTTATCTGGCCAGAGACAATTCCTTCGCCCAAGCCAAAGACAGTTTCTATGATTACTTCTTCTCTCTTCTGTGATGGATT
>CAZJRC010000083.1:3234-4699 GCA_964548495.1 uncultured Gammaproteobacteria bacterium
TCATGCGGTACTGCTACTACAACATCTGTTACTTTATTTGGCTTTCCATTCTTGTATTCAATAGTCACCTGCGTCTTGCCATCCGGACGAAGATAGGGAAGAATTTTTTCCTCCCGCACCCTGTCAATTTCTTTCGCCAGTTTATGCGCGAGCAAGATCGGCAAGGGCATGAGCTCCGCGGATTCGCGGCAAGCGTAACCAAACATCATTCCTTGATCTCCGGCGCCTTTTTTCTTAGTAACACCGATCGCTATTTCCGGTGATTGCTCATGAACAATCACATCAATTTTGCTGTTGTAAGAAAAATTAAACTTACCATTCAGATAACCTAATCTGCGAATTTGTTCACGGGCAATTTTTTCGTAATCAACGGTGGCAAGAGAGGTGACTTCACCGGCAATTACACATCGGTTAACTGTGGCGACTGTTTCAACAGCCACGCGCCCATGCGGATCTTTGGCAAGAACAGCATCAACTATTGAATCACTTATTTGGTCGCAAATTTTATCAGGATGACCAGCGCAGACGGATTCAGATGTAAAGGTTGACGTCATAAAAAAACCTCTCATGCTTAGGAGAGGAGTTTTACGCTTTGCTTTCGCCACATTTTCCCCCAATGGGTTCGGATTTAGCACCCCGCGTGTAGGGTTGCCGGATAGCTACAGAGCCGATTCTCAACTACCACTCCTAATGCATATAATATTAAAACATATAACAAACACTTTTGCAAGATATAAAATTGGAAGATTTTAGATTTTAGTTTCGGGGTAAATCGCGCGAAATTCACGGATTGCCGTTACCTTGACCTCTCCGGGAATTGCCAGTGTCCTGCTTACTTCTTCCTGAATTTTGCGGGCAATCAAAATCGTCATCGCGTCATCCATTTTGCCGGGATCTAAAATAACTCTAAGCTCCCGTCCCGCCTGGAAAGCGAAAGCGTCTTCAACCCCCTCATATTTTTTGGCAATTTTTTCCATATCGGCAAGCCTTATTGTATATTTCTCTAACTCCTCATATCTAGCTAGGGGGCGCATGGCAGAAATCGCGTCCGCTATATGCACAATGATTGATTCAATTGAGGAAAAAGGCTTATCTTCGTGATGCTCGGCAACACAATTGATAATCACCGAAGGTAAATTATGTTTTTTGAGAAGCTCAACGCCTAATTTCACGTGAGATCCTTCGCCTTCCACTACTTTACCTATATCATGGAATAAGCAACCAAGCCGGACAATATCGGCATTTGCGCCCAATTCTTGAGCAATATGAATGCCGATTTTAGTTTCTTCCAATGTATGAATTAATAAATTTTGTCCGTATGATGTCCTGAACTTCATTCTTCCTAATATTGAATATAAATCTGAAGTCAGATTGTAGCCCCCTGCTTCAGAGGCCAATCTCTCGCCTTCTTCGAGCATTATTTTCTCAAGTTCCGCCCTGGTTTCTTTGACGACCTCCTCTATCC
>CAZJRC010000084.1:0-4399 GCA_964548495.1 uncultured Gammaproteobacteria bacterium
CTGAGCACAAAGTGCGAAGAATCTCTCAACTTGTTTGAGGCTGGAACATCAGAAGCGTGAACTCATTCGCCGGCACCGTTATAATTATTCGATTAATTTATTGAGTATGTAATTTACTATTGTGAGAACGATGCTGAAGAGAATAGCCCAGAGGAAATTATCTATTTTGAAGCCGGGGATAATGGCGGCGGTAAGCATAACCAAAGCGGCGTTAAGGATGAGCGTAAATAATCCGAAAGTGATTACCGTTATGGGTAGAGTTAAGATGAATAGAATTGGTTTAATCGTCACATTAATGACAGCTAAAACAAATGACGCGAGAAGCGCTATTGTAAAATCATCTACATGAATACCTCTGAGAAGATAGGTTGTTATTAATATTGCTATTGCGTTTAAAAACCAGCGTACCAGAATTTCATTTAATTTGATAATACTCGTATTCGCCGCTGCTTGTCAAATGAACGTAGAGTTGTTTTCACTTCTTCGTCGGTGACTTGAGAAAAATCCTTGTACCACGCGCCTACAGCTGTGAGGGTAATAGGTTTTTCTATACAGATTAATTCGTCAATCATAGGTTTTATTTCATTGAATATAGCCAATGAACAGACAGGGACAGCAACTATGATTTTTTTAGGTGTTTGCTTTTGTACAGCACGAATCGCGGCTTTCATAGTAGCGCCTGTCGCTATCCCATCATCACATAAAATCACTATCTTGCCTTTGATTATCGGGGGAAGAAGATCATCTCTATATTCCTTTTGTCTACGGATTAATTCGCGTACTTCTTTTTTAGCCAACTCATCCATTTGGTCATTTGTTATCCCCAAATTTTGAATCGTTAATCTATCTAAAAACCAGACTCCTCCCGGAGCAATAGCTCCTATGGCTAGTTCAGGATCATTCGGGGCACCAATTTTGCGCACAACAAAAACATCAAGCAGGCCTGACAAGTATTTTACAAGCTGCGCCGCTACGGGAACACCGCCTCTGGGCAAAGCGAGTACGAGCACGTTTTTGTTCTTGTATTTTTTTAGCAGTATGGCTAGTTTTTTACCTGCATCAGTTCTATTTTTGAAAATCATACTAAATGCTATTTTAACAGATTTAATAAATCAATAGGTGATATAATTGACTGGATTGTAAATCGAGAGTATGGAAACTAATCAAAAAGATCCAAAGACGAAAGACAGCAGACGGCTTTATTATGGAGTGATTGGGGCAATGGAGGTGACTTTTTTACTGGTTGGCCCAGTCGTAGTAAGTCTGTTTATAGGTTTTTGGCTTGATAATACACTTCATACCTCCCCTCTTTTTATTATTTTAGGAGTTATTATTGGTTTCATAGGAAGTGTTTATAATGTATTTAAAGTAATGAAATTAATAGAAAAGCTTTAATGAATGAACTCACGCTTCTGCTAGAAAATTGTCATTCTGAGCACAAAGTGCGAAGAATCTCTCAACTTGTTTGAGGCTGGAACATCAGAAGTGTGAGCTCATTCGCTTTAATCACGAGGCTTTTCAATCGTTTTATTATATAATAATATCTTGAGGAATAGTTTTATAATAATATGGATAAAAAAATAGCGGTTGGAGTTGGAATTATTACTCTAATTATAGTCATAATAGCCGCGTTTACGGTTGGTAATAAATCTGACCGTAATCAGAACACAGAAGTATTGGGCGAGGCGCGATTGCAGACACTTCTTAGGACTGATACCCATTTAATTAAAGCCAAAACCTCCAAAGTAACTATAGTTGAATTTGGAGATTTTCAATGTCCGGCTTGCGGTATTGCCCATATTGCGGTAAAGCAAATTAAAAATAAATATAAAAATCAGGTAAATTTTGCTTTTCGCGAATTTCCATTGACCGCTATTCATCAGAACGCGTATACAGCCGCTATGGCAGCGGAAGCAGCGGGCGGACAGGGAAAATTCTGGGAGATGCATGACAAACTTTACGAAAATCAGAGCAAATGGAGCGATAAAAAAGATCCTATGGAGATATTCACCGTATACGCGAAGGAATTAGGTCTTAATATTGAAAAATTTAAGGAGGAAATTAAGCAAAAAAAATATGATGAAAACATCACTAATGATCAAAATGATGGCGCCAAGCTGGGAATCAACGCGACTCCGACCTTTTTTATAAATGGAAAGATGTATTCTGGTGTCCTGAAATTTGATGACTTAACAGATAAAATAGAAATTGAATTAAATAAAAAATTATAGCTATTTAATTATCCTGGAAGTTTAAATTTAAATATCCTCAAGTAATGATTTTTAGGCTTTAAATCCGATCTTAATTAAGGCCTTACATAATTGACATATTAGCTTCATTTATGTTATATAGTAATTCTCATTAAATTTGTTATAGGATAGTATCTTTTAAAATGAAATTTAAACATCTCTTACCAATTTCTATACGACCATACTCCAAATCTTCGATGCGGGGAGCAGGGTTAGAATATAAAAATCATAAATTTATAACGCATACAACTCTTTCCTATAAAGAATCCGCACTGCGGATATTCAGCGCGAGGCTGATTATTTTGATTATCGGATTTCTAATATGGCTGGGAGTTATTTTCGCATACTCGCCGCTTTTGTTGGTTCGTATGTTCATAACCGCTCTCAGCTTGCTTTACTTCACTGACAATATTTTTAATTTATTTTTGATAAGTAAAAGCCTTGATAAATCTATTGAGGTAGTCTTTGACTATAAAAGCCTGAAGGAAATTCCAGAATCCCATCTTCCTGTTTATTCCATACTTTGTCCATTATATAAAGAGGCGAAAATGCTGCCGCAGTTTGTGAAGGCAATAGTAGATCTGGACTGGCCGAAAGACAAACTTAACGTATTACTTCTTCTTGAAGAAGATGACTTAGAAACAATTGAGGCTGTAAACCGTTTGTCTTTGCCCTATTATTTCAGGTCTATCATAGTCCCTCAATCACTGCCCAAGACAAAACCAAAAGCTTGTAATTATGGATTGTCTTATGCTGAGGGAGAATTCTTAGTTATTTATGACGCGGAGGATATACCTGACCCTCTACAGCTTAAAAAGGCTTATTTAGGTTTCAAGACTTTGCCTAAAAATGTACGCTGCTTGCAGGCTAAATTGAATTATTATAACCCAAATCAAAATTTGCTGACAAGATTATTTACAGCTGAATATTCCTTGTGGTTCAATTTGACGCTTACAGGTCTTCAATCATTAAATTCGGTTATACCATTGGGTGGCACCAGCAATCATTTCCGGGTATCTGATCTGCTGGAACTACAGGGATGGGATCCATTTAATGTAACAGAAGACGCTGATCTGGGAATTCGCTTATTCAAAAAAGGTTATCAAACAGCAATCATTGACTCAACAACCCTTGAGGAAGCAAATAGCAATCTTGGCAATTGGCTAAGGCAGAGGTCGAGATGGATCAAAGGTTATATGCAAACTTACTTGATACACTCGCGTAATTTTAAAAGCTTTGTCCGCGCGAACGGATTTAAACACGCGTTCATTTTTCAATTAGTAATAGGGAATAAGCTTCTTTTTTTATTAGTAAATCCCATTATGTGGATTTTTACTTTTTCTTATTTTGTTTTTAATTCTCAAACCAAAACGCTTATTGAACTTATATTCTATCCTCCCATGTCTTATATTGCCGCGTTTTCGTGGATTTCGGGCAACTTCCTTTTTCTTTACTACTATATGATTGCCAGCGCCAGGCAAAACCATTGGAATATCGCGAAGTACGCGTACCTCATTCCGCTTTATTGGGCAATCATGAGCTATGCCGGCGGGATAGCTTTGTATCAATTATTCTTTAGGCCGCATTATTGGGAAAAAACAGTTCATGGGTTTCATCTTCAAGGCACAAAACTAAAGCAAAAAAAATTAGAAAAATTTCAATTGGCAGCGGAAATTTTAAAATAATTTTTATGAAAAGCGCTTTATTACTTTTAGTTTTTTCTTGTCTGGTATTTGTATTGGCTATTCGGGGGATTCCCGGAAATCCGAATACCGATGATATAAATAGCGCTAAATGGCGAAATTTCGGTCCATTTGAGCAAACCGGCAGATTCGCGCTTCTTTATTCTATTGTGGAGGACCATTCTTTTCAATTCTCTCTGTCTCTTGCCAGATTTGCGACGCCTGATTTGGCACAGATTGATGGAAAATATGTATCGCTTTTTTTACCCGGTGTATCTTTCATCGCCATTCCGGGATATTTAATTGGCAAGTATTTCGGGTTGACGCAAATCGGTACTTACGCTGTCATCTCTTTTTTCGCGCTGATAAATATTTTTTTGATCCGCGCGATCGCTATTAAGTTAGGAGTCAATTCAATCTTAGCCGCACTTGGAGCAATAACCTTCGCGTTCGCTACACCTGCTTTCC
>CAZJRC010000084.1:4430-4644 GCA_964548495.1 uncultured Gammaproteobacteria bacterium
TATTTCGACGTTTCTTATTTTACTGAGCATTTTTAGCTTGCTGCGCTTTTCGGATTTTATAGCTCTTATTATAATTTGGTTTAGTTTTGGAGTATCAATAGTTGTTGATTATCCAAATTTTTTAATGATGCTGCCGGTTGTTATCATCGCGATAACCAGAGTAATGAAATTAAAAAATGTCAAAAATAAGCTGATATTCGACTTAAACTTACTT
>CAZJRC010000085.1:0-2829 GCA_964548495.1 uncultured Gammaproteobacteria bacterium
TGCGCTCAAGGATTATCCCTGTCAGATCGGCCATCAGTCCGGGATTGTCATTGCGAGGATCCGGCGAAGCCGAAGAGCGAAGCAATCCCGTACTCTGCTCTTCTCCCACACTTACACTCACTCCGAACAAACCAGCCAGGAATCCGCTCACTCCCCCAAGCTTGGAAGACGCCTCTATTTGATCCTGCTTTCTTGAAAAAGACAGCACCACCGCGATGGATATATAGTACTTAAGCGAATACAGGAAGAAAAACATGCCGAAGATCAACGAGATGAAAGCAACTATATAGCCGATTCTCTGGACTAGACTGTCAGCAGTGATGAGGAAACTGAGGCCTACTATTATACTAAGACAAACAATCAGGAAAACACTGAAGCTAGTACCAAAAGAAGACCTGGAAATCAACCTTGCCAAAGGGGGTGAAAGGGAAGAAATAAAAGAATATCTTGGCTTCTCTGGCAGGCTAAACTCTGGCAGTGTAAATACCGGTCTGCTAATCTGTTTCTTGGATTCAGCATACTGGGCTCTTTGAGAGTAAGTATTCAGATTCAGCCGGCGCAAAATATTATAAATTCCATGCCTGCCTAATACTTTGCCTTCATTGTCATTTTTATTTTGCAACTCTTTTACTAATCTATTTATCGCATATTCAGGATGATTTTCTACAATTGCCAAAACCGCCTCTTCCCCACCTTCTACATAACGCCAATGCGCCTCCCCTCTTGGACGCATACCATTCAATGCGGCGACATCATTTTTAGCATGCCTATATCTCTTAAGCCATCTATAAAAGATAGTTTTTGATGTCTTAAGCTCCTTACAAATGTCTTGCGCTTTTTCTCCATTCACATATTTTTGCACGGCTAATATTTTATAGTTAAGCTGTACTGACTTTACCAGGCTTTGCGTGTTGCGGGAGATATATAATAGTCTGCTTTCATGCGTATTCAAGCCATTCCGCCTCAATACATTCCAAACTCCATGAATGCTTATTTTAATTATTGAAGCAATTTTTTGAGTAGAATATGTAGGATTTTTTATAGCTATTTTTACAATCTCTTGCTCGATTTTTCTATTCAACGCTTTCCAATGACTGCGTCCCTTGCGTACTTTTGAACTCAAATCTATTTCATCTTTAATTTTTGATTTTCTATATTCATTTAGCCATCTGTAAAAAATTGTGCGTGATATATTTACTTGCTTGCAGATCGAAGATACTTCTTCCCCTTTGAGCGCGCGGTGAATTAAGCTTATTTTTTCGTTTTTAGGCAGGCGCTTATACATTAATCAATGATTTCCTGCCTAAAAAAAATGTTAACAATAAAAGGAATAAATTGTCAATACTACCCAATTAACATAATAAAACTTTAAAATAGCCAATTTATATTCCTGCTTAGCAATATAGTAATGAACTTAAAATATAAAATATAGTATTATCTACAGGTCTAAATATCTTGTTTACATTAATGGGAACTGAAGCTAAAATGGCATAAATCCTGCCTAATTAAGCTATTACATACCTAGCAAATAGATGCTCTGTATGACAAACAAGAATATATGAGGCAAAGGATGGCAACTAATTGCTCATAAAGACATCTATAGGTTATAAATCACAATTATAAAGACTAAATCTAGTAGCCGGAAACTGATAAAACTGGACTAATAAGTATTAAAATAACCCGTAGCGAGTAAAGCATAGACATTTATAGAAATTGAAAAGCAAAAATTTGTCAAAAATTGCTCTTTTTTCCAAATTTATATTATAGGTTTATAATAATTCTACTATTACCAACTTTCATCTTTACTATTCAATATCAAATTTTTAGGTTAGAATATATTTTTTGTTCGTAGATTTATTAAAAACTTACAAAATAAACCAATAGATTTCCAATAATTATGCAAGCAGGATTATAAAGACATTTTTTGTCATTATGATTGCTCTATCCTAATTAATACAAGATTATAAGTTAAAATAGCTATATTATTTTTATGAGTCATATTGTAATAAATAATTATGCATATTATTGATATTAATTTTAAAAATTAAATTATATTCGTTTACGCCATTATCTATCCATTAATAATATATTTAATCTATATACTCTATATCCTATTATTTTAATTAAATTTATTATATTAATTTACTTTTTATTTACATATTTATAAGTAACACTAACTCACTTTATATCATTTTTACATAATCAGCAAAAATCTAGCATCATTTTCCCTCTTGACATTATCGCTATCAACTTTTATTATTAATAATAACTCATCTTTTCTGCTATGAGCACAGAACAAGCTATTTTAACCATATCAATAGCCGCCAAACTATTACATTTGCATCCGCGCACCATCATGCTCTACGAAAAAGCCGGCATCTTTACCAGTCAGAGAACCAATACACAAAGAAGAATGTTTTCGATCTCTGATCTGGAGCATTTACAATTCATTAAATATCTGACTCAAGTCAAAGGCATAAATCTGCAAGGCATAAAAATTCTTTTTGAAGCCCTGAATATAGCGGAAAAACAAGGCATAGAGCTGAAAAAACTCCTCTTCCCCCAATTCAAGGCTGAAAAATTAATCTAACACTCAAACCAACTCCAGGAAACTAAAAAGTAATATCAAAAAATAATAAATAATCAATCAAAAGGTATAGGAAAGGAATAACAATTTAATGATTTGTCTGAAGCGCGTCTCTGATATTATTGTAAGCCCATTCGTACACGTTCTTTTCTTCCAAACTGGTAGTCATCTGTTTTATCTTCTCAATTTTTTCCCTCCGCTCCATTTCCATAGCTTTTTTTATAGCCAAAGCTACCTCGTCA
>CAZJRC010000085.1:2839-3257 GCA_964548495.1 uncultured Gammaproteobacteria bacterium
GATTTACAATTAGCGCTTGATTCAAATCTATAGCCGATCCCGCGAATTGCGACAAAACTAACATTCCTGGATCCGCTGTCTGTGAAGATGCAATAACAAACTCCTTAGACACCAAATTCATACCATCATCAAGAGGGGTAACCACGCAAACATCCGCCTGGCGATAAAAATTCAAAACATCTTCCCGTTTAAACAATTTATGAATTAAATGAATGGGTTTCCATTCTTTTTTACCGTATTTAGCATTTATAGAACTTGCTAGCGCCCAAACCTCTTTCTTTACTCTCGAATAAGAACTTATTTTTTCTCTAGATGGCGCGATAATTCCTAAATAAACCACTTTTTCTATACATTGAGGATTCACTTCAAAAAAACGGTCAAGCGCGCCGGCTCGCACAAGCGCCTCCAGAGATTTTTT
>CAZJRC010000085.1:3267-4572 GCA_964548495.1 uncultured Gammaproteobacteria bacterium
GTATAGTCAAGCCGATCTACGCCAAAAATTACTTTATATTTCGCGAAATACCAGTCAAGCTGATGCGGCTTAATCTCCTCAATACCGAGAACTTCACGGATTGTTCGGCTAAGCGGCGATTCCTCCTGTTCTTCATGCACCATTGACCGCACAACGTCAATATCAATTCCCAGCGGATAACTATTAACTAGAGTAACATGCTTTTGAGAATATATTTTCCGTGTCTCATCGTCTATCCGTGTCTCTAGTTCCCGCTCAACCGTGCCTAGAAAATTGCGCGCTTGATAACCCCTATGAAATGCTAAAAAATCGCAGGATAAAAGACTGGATAAAATCTCCTTCTTAAAGGGAAGTATTCTAAAAATCTCCCAGGTCGGCCAGGGAATATGCCAAAACATTGCGATAATCGTGTCTTTTGGCCTGCCCAAAAGCAAAGGTACAAGCGCGAGTTGATAATCATGAATCCAGACAAGCGTCTTGCCTTTGATCTCTTTACGTATCGAGTCCGCGAAGTATTGATTAATTCTTTTATAACCCGCGAACCACTTATTGGTAATTTGAGGCTCTTCAAACGCCACATGACAAAGCGGCCAAAGCGTTTGATTGGAAAATCCATAGTAATAGTCATAGAATTCTTTCTCTTGAAAAAATAATCTCTTAAGAGTGTATGCTCTGTCCGCGTTTCCGATAAGCATCTTATCGTTTTTATCCAAAGCTAGCCTCTCTTCATCATTTTTAGCTCTGGCAATATACAGCGCGTCGGCTATACGGGCTATAGGATCAAGCGCCATGGAAACTCCACCCGGTGGCGCCTCAGAAAACAATTTACCATTACGGGAAGAAGATACCACTGGTTCCCCATCGGCCGCGATTATCAACTTATACCCGCTGGATCGAAGAAGTTTTTTAATATCACTGCCGTCAATCATATCTAGCCAAGTATCATACCACGACTAAGACTCTTTTTTCAACACCCCAGCCGCCTCCAAATCCCGTAAGAACTGAAGATATACAGCTATTGTCCATCCGAATCCCTCCATCGTTCCATAAAAACCCTCCTGTATATCAACACCGGATGAATAGGTGTATTTCTCGACAAATGCTCCCGTTTCTTCAAACCTTTGCTCCACATGTTTGACCCAATTTTTCTCATATTCCAAAGCCTCCTTGAAATATCCATAATTTTTTAATCCTTGGGAAGCAACATGCATCAAAGGAGCCCAGCAGTTGGGATACTCCCATTGAAATTCCCAATCTCCCGACGGTGCCTCTTGAATACTTCCTCCACTCCTTAATGTCAGACTC
>CAZJRC010000086.1:0-940 GCA_964548495.1 uncultured Gammaproteobacteria bacterium
ATAGTTGAGTGTTCTAAGGACTTATTCGGTGTAAAAAAATTTGTGTTTTATTTTATTTACTGCCGGGCAGAGATAGGAAATAAGAGGTGCAAATCGTTTATGCATTGTGCCTATTTTCAACAAATTAATTAAGGATTTATTGTTTGGCATCTCGCTGATTATACTATATGAACTTCCCATACCCATAATACAATGGGCATCGCTACTGGCTGACATAGCGATATGATTTTTTTGAGCAAATTCCAAAGCTTCTCTGGATTTCCCTCTCCATCTTGATCGCGCGTTGAAAACTTCGGCAATATCAATTTCCGGCAGGATGGTTCGCAACGACTCATGCTTAATTCCTTGCCGAAAAATTTCGAATGGATGCGGTACATAAACTAATCCACCCTGCTCATGGATCATCTTTGCGGTTTGAATGGCTGTTAAATCTCTTGGGACAGTTTTTTTCAAAAAAAGTCCTATAATTTCTCCATCAAGAGTGCTGATTTCTTCGCCGACAATAATTTTTTCTCCAAATTTTTTACACATCGAAATCGCGAATTTTGTCTCGTTATGATCGGTAATTGCTATACAATCCAGCACTTCTTTTTCAAGAAGTGAAGCATATTGGCCTTCTATTATTCCCCCATCTGGTGATATGGTAGAATGGGTATGTAAATCTACTTTACAGCGTTTGTCCATATTGGCTTGATTATATTCTTTTTTCAAAAATTTAGATATAATATTATTGTGAAGATATTATTTTCTTTTTTCTTATCACTTATTTTCCTGACTATTTTTTTCAGCAATTTTCAATCTACTGCAATTGCCGCGGATATAAGAACTGGCGACGAAGTCAATATAACTAGCGATGAAAAAAATCTAGGCGTCTTTTATCTTTTGGGCAATTTCGTAAACAATAGAGAGTTTGACGAAAAGATAATTAGCATATTTAAAG
>CAZJRC010000086.1:950-4523 GCA_964548495.1 uncultured Gammaproteobacteria bacterium
CTTTTTATAAATTAATTACCGATATTATTATATCCATTCTTTTTATTTACTTTTTCGCTGAATTTTTAAAACGCAGCTTTGTCAGTATTGCTACTAAATCATATAAAAAAGCTATAGAAGGATTTGCGTTCTTAATCCTTACTCCTCTTGCCAGTATAATACTCTTATTTTTTTTGTGGTTAGGAATAATTTCATTTCTATTCTATTTTTTAGTACTTATAATTTCAATTTATGTCGTCAAAATATTTTTAGGTTGGTTTATTATCCGCTGGTGGTATAGACGGGATAAAAAAGAGTATGTCCTTGATTGGAAAGCGGGAGTAATCGGATCTTTAGCGTTGTTTCTTCTTGTACTTATTCCTTTTATCGGGTGGTTGATTTTGATAATTTTATATTTAATTAGTATAGGGGCAGTTATTAACGAGCTTGCCTTACCATCCAAGATACAACTTGTTACCCATAAAAAGAAATGAAAGTTTACCGTTTTGGGGATTGTTTTTGCCTTCTCGCCTTTCCGCCTTTACCTACATTGCGGCGCTGTTTAATTCTAGCATCGCGGGTGAGAAAACCTTTTTTCTTGAGAATAGGACGATATTTTTCAGGATCCAATTTTTGCAGCGCATTTGCAATACCGGCAACTACAGCGTCGAGCTGACTAGCATGCCCACCGCCCTCTACTTTGATTGTAAAGGCATAGTTGTTTTGATGCGCGTTGGTAATACGAAGCGGTTCTGTGTATTGAAAATTTTCAATTTTACTTGGAAAATATTCTGAAATAGGTTTTTGATTGACTAAAATTTCACCTTTCTTAATCGGTATGGTTGCCCAAGTAAAACCTTCTTTAATAAACTGATACAACCGCACGCGCGCAATTGCTTCTTTGCGTTTACCAACCGCGGAAATAAACTCTTTCTTTTGTATTTTTTTATCGGACAATGGTTTTCCTGCCATAATTTAATTTTGGGATTTGAGCTTGTCTTTGTACCTGTGTTCTTCTCCAGGAAAAACAAATAATCTTGACAGCATTCTATCCTTGAGACGATTATCGGGCAACATACCTTTTACTGCGTGAACAATAATTTCTTCAGGATTACGATGACGCAGTTCACGCAAGGATTCAGATCTAAACCCTCCTGGATAACCGGAGTGGCGTATATACTTCTTTTTTTCTTCTTTTTTTCCTGTGACTTCTACAGACTGCGCATTTATGACTACCACATAATCACCGCAGTCAAGATTGCGCACAAAGTATGGTTTATTCTTACCCATAAGCAAGAGCGCAATTTTAGTCGCGATTCTACCGAGTGTTTCATTTTTGACATCAATTAATTGCCATTCTCTTTTTATTTGATTACCTTTTGTTGATTGCGTTATGCCTGCGTTCATGATCTTTTTTCTCCCAGTTATTTTGTTTGTATAGGCTTCTTAGCTGACTTGTCTTTCGGTTTAGATTCAATCGGGATCAGCTTGCTGATCGCGGCTTTAATTCCTTTTTTATCAATTTTGTTGGATTTTTGTTGAGCCGTTTCTTCTATTTTTTCCGCCAGCTGGCGGATTGGCAATCTTGCTTTTTCCGTCCATTCAAGAATAACCTCCTGAGCATTATCTTTGAGTCTTTTTCCAACTCTTATAATTCTTGTATAGCCACCCTGCCGATTTACAAATCGAGGCGCTATGGTATTTATGAGTTTTTTAACAGCCGTGCTTGATAATTCTGACTCAAGCAACTTATAGGCATGTAATCCTCCCTTTCTGGCCTTAGTAATTAGTTTATCCGCGCCAGATTTAATGGATTTTGCTTTGGCCTCTGTTGTTCTGATGTTCTCATGCAAGACAAGCGAATTTAGCAGGCTTTTAAAAAGCGCCTTCCTTTCATTTTTATCTCTTTTTAACTGTCTTCCAAATACATTTTTTCTCATAAAAATGAAGGGGGATTAAGCGCTTGGTAAGTCTATATTTTTTTCAGCCAGTTTCTCTTTAATAATAGAGATCGATTTCCCTCCCATATTGCGCATATCGATTAAATCTTTTCTGGATGTACTAATTATCTGCCCTATGGTTTCTATGCCACCATTTCTAAGACTGTTATAAATACGAGTCGGAAGTTCGAGTTCATCTATGGTCATTTTAAGTATTGCTTCAGGAAGCCTAGAAGTCTGGATATTGTGTTCGATGACAGTTCCTGAACTGTTTTTTGGTTCATAAATTTGCAAAAAGCATGAAGCTAAAATTTTTGATGCTTGATTAAGCGCTTCATGAGGAGCTATTGATCCATTAGTCCAAATTTTAAATATTAGTTTATCAAGATTAGTTCGTCCTCCAACCCGAGTAGCAGTTACATTGAAATTAACACGACGAACGGGCGTAAAGACAGCGTCAGTTGTTATAGATCCTAACGCATCAGACTTGCGCTCTTCCCCCAAAGAATATCCATAACCTTTTTCAATAACAATTTCCATATCAAGCTTGGCATGATCACCAGATAATGATCCGATATATTGATCTTTATTAATTACCTCAACGCCATCTGATACTTCCAAATCATTTGCCGTAATTCGTTTTTGATCTTTGACAGAAAGCTTTATAGTCGCGCTTTGTTTGTTTTCGCTAAGACGAAAGTTTATTTCTTTGAGATTCAGCAGTAAATCAATAATATTTTCTTTGAGGCCTTTGAGGGTCGAAAATTTATGCTTTATTCCGCTAATCCGTACAGATGTTATCGCAGCTCCCTGTATGGATGTATACAAGACGCGCTTTAGCGCATTACCTAACGTGTGTCCATATCCCGGCTCCAAGGGTTCAATGATAAATTCTCCGTAATCAGGCGAGATGGTCACTTCTTTTACTGTAAAGTTAAAATCATTCATATATTGTGTATTCTATCATTAACGCGAGTAATATTCAATAATTTGTCTAGTATTAAAAGGAGGATTAATGTCCTCAGGCGTGGGCATCCTCACTAATTTACCCGCCGCGCCTTGTTTTTCTAGAAATGGGATCATTTGATTCATTTCTTCCAATGTTTTCAACACTAACGCGTTTTTTTGCATTTTAGAATCTAGCGTCACTACATCTCCAATTCTAACCACATATGAGGGTATTGTCATTTTTTTATCATTTACTCTGATATGTCCGTGCGTTACTAACTGGCGGGCCATAAATCTAGTCTTGGCAAATCCTATCCTATAAACAATATTATCCAATCTTCGTTCAAGAAGCGACAGGAGTAATTCTTCAGTATCTCCTTTTTGACTGGAAACGTGTGTAAGTAATTTTTTGAATTGCGCCTCAAGCAATCCGTAAACTGCTTTAGCTTTCTGTTTTTCCATGAGTTGCTGTCCGAATTCAGAAAGTTTTTTCCTACGCTTATTACCATGTACCCCAGGAGGGATATTAATCCGGCGCATAAGACTTGATGAAGTCTTTTCTAGAACATTTACACCAACTCTCCTTGCCAGTTTATGTTTTGGACCTGTATACCTAGCCATTTTTTGCCCTCCAAAAAATAGAATTTCCAATTTCCAATTTCCAATTTCCAATATATAATTTGTAATTTGAAATAATTCTCATACT
>CAZJRC010000087.1:0-4504 GCA_964548495.1 uncultured Gammaproteobacteria bacterium
GTCAAGACGAGTCATAGCAGTGTTTAGAGAAATATCCAAATAAAACGTATAATCCGGCAATATAAATTGATGATACATAGACAAAATACTCTGAGCCGCCAGCAGATATTCTTTTGAGTTCTCATCAAGATCTGCCTTTCTGTCAAGCAATCCATACGGTATTGACGACCAAAAACACCTATCCGAGATTACAACTTTCCCGGCCTGTAAAGATGGTACAACCAGCTCTTCATGATGCACTTCGCGCTCCGCGCTGAAAAGATATTGGAAAGCAACAGGAGGAATTTTAGTTTTTCCATGTAAAATTTTTTGTATCAAATCTCCAATAATGCCGTCTTTTTTCCGAGGTTCGCGCGTACGTATCGTTTTATAGCCATGATTTAAAAAATAATCTGTAAGTTTTTCAACCTGCGTTGTTTTCCCGCTGCCGTCTACTCCTTCTAGCGCGACATATAGTCCTTTATAAGGATTCCTATAAAAGTCTACATCAAACTCAACATGATACTTCATATCATCCTTCCTCATGTATTCTGCTCTCCTCAGGTTCTTGCTGAAATTTATACTTGGCAAACACCCGTTTCGTGTAAGGCGTTGCCGGACTTGACAACTCCTCAAATGTCATCGCGCAGATTCGCATACCAATCGTAAGTCTAATCGCCATTCTCCCCAAATTACCCAATTCCAAAACCGGCTTTCCATCCCAGCCTGGATCAAAAATTGACGCTGTGGAATGAACTACCAAACCAAGCCGTCCAAGCGATGATCTCCCTTCAAGTCTGCCCATCAAGTCAGAAGGAATTTTAACCGACTCCAACGTCACAGCCAAAACAAAATCTCCCGGCTGTATGATGAAATCACCGCGTTTACCTACTCGGATCACCTTGGTAATTTCATTACTGTAATCTTTCTTAGCCGGATCAATATATGGAATAGAGCTAGACTCAAAAACCCGAAAAGTATCACCCAGCCGCAGATCAATAGAGCATGAACCAAGTTGTTTTTCTAAATCAGGCAGAGGCGTTATCAAAATTCTGCCATTAAGCAAAGCTTTCTTAATATCTCTGTCCGACAAAATCATACTATGAAGTTTATCAAACCATGTTGCATTTAACAATTGACAAATGCTTCTATTGCCACGCTCTCCTTGACAATAATCTGTACCTTTAATATCCTGAATAAAGTGGCAAAACAAAAACTAACAGTCAGGCTTCTGGTTATTTTATCTCTTTTCATTGCCTCGCCCTTTATTTTAATCGCGGTTGTTAAGCAACAAAATCTAATACAACACGCGCAAGTTGTCCCCCCGGGAATTTTCCCCGTATACGGCTTGTATGCCAATGTCCTTGATAATTTCGCCAACGGCTGGACAACTGCCATTCTCTATGGAGGACCAACCGCTTATGATCTCTACAACAAAGCTCCTGTTTATAGCGGAACAAATTCTCTAAGATATGTTGTTACTGCTCCATGGGATGAATTGAAATTTATCGCGCCTCAGTCTTTCGATATCTCCTCATACGTCTATCTCACATTTTATGCCCTAGCAGGAGCGCCTGGACAAAACTTTGAACTCTTCCTGATAGACGCAAACGGTCAGCCGCTTCCACAAAAAATACAACTCTCACAATATGCCCCGCTTGATACCAATTTCTGGACAACATACAATATTCCTATATCCGCGTTTAATTTGACCAACTCAACCATACTAGGAATGGTATTCAAAGACGCCAATGGAGGAACGTACAACATGCAGCCTCCGCCTCCGGTATACTTTGATGAAATCAATTTCTCTATACAGAAAGGCGAAAATTTACCGCCGCCGCCAGGCGCGATTCAAATAACCCCGCCTACCCTAATTCCAACACCAATATTTCCATATTACCCCAGTATAAGCCCTTGGGTATTCATTATCCCGGGTATTATTATCCTCCTCGCGATAATCATTCAATAGTCCTAATCCTTGACACAGCATTTGCCGTACTATACGATAATTATAGCAAGGGCTTGTGTAAGCTATTTTGTTACAAGCCCTAAACTATGAATACAAAAATATTGCTTCTTGTCATAATTGCCATAATGCTCGTAAGTATTCCTTTAGCCATTTTTCTAACCAAAAAGCCTCAAGAAATCCGTTCTCGCGCCAACACATCAACAATGCTTTACTTTTCACCTGATACTACTAACTCTAATCCGCTTCAAAAAAATATTAACGATCCTGTTTCCCTTGAAATTATGATCAATCCAGAACTTAATTTGGTAAGCTTTGTAAGATTACAAGTCAAATTCGATCCGACTAAACTCGCGCTAATACCTGCCAATTTTTTCGTTCCTAATATCAATGCCTTCCCGATTGTAGTTGAAGGCCCGGTAACAACCGCGGACACAATGGCTGTATCTCTTTCTGTAGGCTCCGACCCAACCAGGGCAATCCAAAAAACAACTCTACTCGGCACTATCAATTTCAAAACAATTGGAACAACTGATAACACGCCTACTCAAGTGACATTTACAAATCTTACGCAAGCTCTCTCAGCAGGACCCGGCGATCAAGCCTCTGAAAATATCCTCTCCACTACAACTACAGCCAATATAGCAATCATAAACGGAACCATCTCGCCAACCATCACTGAAATACCCACGATTACCCCATCTGGCACGCCTAGCGCTACAACCACCCCCTTCCCAACCCAAGTATCAACAACTCTCGAACTGGACATCCTGCTGCATGGAATTGGCGCCTCCGGAGATAATCCCAATCCAAAAGGATCAAGCCTGAGCAATAAAAATCCTCTTCATCCGCAAAGAGATATTTCTATTGTCTTAATAGACAGCGATAACAAAGAACTCGACAGTAAAGCTAGCTCAATCAACTACGATTATGCCGGTGGAAACTTTAATGGAACAATTGATCTCGGTCCCGTCTTCCCATCGGGTAACTATAATATAAAAGTCAAGTCCGGTAAGTATTTGCGGAAATTAGTTCCGGGAATAGTCAACATAAAAACGCTGTCAAAAAACCCTATTCCCCAAACAGACCTGGTCGCCGGAGACATAAAAGACGACAACGTACTCAACGTGTTGGATTACAACATTTTGTTGGATTGTGGATACGGAGCAATTAATCCTTTACCGATTGCTGATCCAAACTCCATCTATAACAGCCAATTCTGCGTGTCTCATACAGATTTCAGAGCCAACACGGATTTAGACGATAATGGCATTATCAACAGTTTTGAATACAATTTATTCTTAAGAGAGTTATCTGTGCAAAACGGAGATTAACAACCCTGTCATCGCCATGCAGACGGAAATCTATAAATTGGTATGGGAAAATACATAAATAAAAAAAAGGCAATTTTACTGACACTGGTATTATCGTTATACATATTAATTATCACTCCGCTTCTGATAGTCAATCTTCAACAACGCCAGCAAATACGGGGAAGAGCGCAAGATACTGCCATCACCCCCACAGTTCCTGCTCAGAGTTGCGGAAACGTACCTGCTGATATCATACTCATCATTGATCGGTCCGGCAGTATGGAAAAAAATAATAAACTAACAGAGGCCAAGCAAGCAGCCAAAAATTTTATAGATATTATATCTCAAGACAATAGAAATAGAATTAGCTTGGTTTCGTTTTCTACAACAGCAATTCTAAATAGCGCTTTGACAGACAATTATGCTATGGTAAAAACTAAGATTGACTCACTTAAGGCAGGTGGATATACCTGTCATGAATGCGCGGTTAACAAAGTAAGCGAAGAAATCATTTCACGCGGCAGACCAGGTGTCAAGAAAGTCACTATTCTATTGACAGATGGCAGAGCGAACTGGAGTGAAGGAGCAACATCGAAAACAGAAACAATCCTAGCCGAACAAAAAACCTTAACTGCTGTTCAAGACGAATACGCGGCCAACAAAACTGTATTCTTCGCGATTGGATTTGGAAATAATACAGACGTGAATCATGAATTTTCCCAAAAAATAGCCACGCTTACAGGAGGCAAGTATTATTTCCCGCTCCCAGGCGAGTTACAACCTGTATATCAAGAAATATCTCAACTTATAGGCAAAGGGCTTGTGGGAGGATTTGTATTTAATGACAATAATGGCAATGGAGCACTCGACCAAAATGAAGCAAAACTCTCCGGTATAAAAATAAATCTGAAAGCCGCGGCTGCTGATCTATCAACTATGACCGACAATACCGGTTTTTATACAATAAGCGGACTCTGCGACGGCAATTACAAATTAAGCCAAGTCCTTACTTCCGGATGGACACAAACAGCTCCCTCCGATCCAGCTGGTTATTCTATTACGATAACAGGAGCCAGTCAGTATACTGACAAAAACTTCGGCAGGATGATAGCTCCAACCCCTACTCCTACGCCTATTCCCACCCCTACTTCCACCCCTACTCCCACAGCAAAACCAACCCCTACTTCAGTGCCGACGGCCACCCTCATTCCAACTCCCGCCACCACTTTTCTATCTTTAACAA
>CAZJRC010000088.1:0-4358 GCA_964548495.1 uncultured Gammaproteobacteria bacterium
GCTCAGGATTACAAAAGCGTGTCGGAAGTGTGAACTATTACGAGATTTGATCCCGATTCCAATCAGGATTGAGATTTGAGATTTGAAATTCTATAATGTATTTGGCACATGAATTACAAAAAAAGAAAATTGATTTTTTTTATAATTTGGATTCTAATTTTTAACTTTTCTCCGCCAGTTGGCGGATTAACTTTTAACCTAAATGAAGCCTATTCCTCAGAATCAAGTAGTGACGACTGGACAATTCAAGTAGATGAGTTAAATATAAATTCGCGGATCCCAATTGGCACTCCAAAAAAAGAATTGACAAAAAAAAACTCCTCCGCGGACTCAACTAATCCTGTAGAATCAAATATCCCGCTTACCTTTACTATAACAAACTCCATCTTAAGCTTTGGCATACTCTCCCCCACCACGCCTGTTTATAGGACTACAAATATTTATATTAAAAATTTTATAAAAGGTACTATAGTAACAGCATATGAGGATCATCCCTTACTTATTTCTGCGACATCCATGACTATTCCTGACTCTACTTGCGATAATGGTTCTTGCTCAGAAACAACTTCATCTCTATGGGAAAACACGCTAACTTATGGCTTCGGCTACCGCTGTGACGATATCATAGGCAAATCTTGTCCTGTAGATTTTGGATTAAAAAATTACTACAGACAATTTTCTGATTTATCAAAAAATGAATTAACTCAAGTAATTATGTCTGAAAATACGTCTTCAAACATTGAAGCGCAAATTACTTATAAAATAAATACCTCCAAAACCCAAACCAAAGGCTCTTACAGTAATACAATTACTTACATCGCATCACCAGGATACTGAAGATGAAAAATCACGAATTGTCATCTCGAACGAAGTGAAAGATCTAGGCGCTTTAGCGCCGCATTAATTACGCTTCGCTGGATTTTTCGCTATGCTCGAAATGACAAGCGATTGCGTAAGATGAAATACTAATAGAATTGAAAATTGATAATTCAATGAAAATTAAAAATTGTAAATTGAAAATTATCTTATTTTTCTTGAGCCTTGCGCTTTTCAGCTTGCATTCTGATCAAGCAAGAGCCGAAGGCATCTCGCTCTCCGTCTCTCCCTTGCTACTTAAACTCAGACTAAACCCGCCCGCCGAGCACCAAACTCCTATTGCGCTGCAAAATCAAGGAGATGATGTGTTAGATATTGAAATTCTCTTTAGGCCTTTCCGTCCAAAAGGCGAAACCGGACAGATTGAATACCTCAGCAATGATCAAATAAATCATGACTATAAAGACATATTTAATAAAATCCAGCTTACTGACGAAGGAGTTGTATCAAGTCATTTTCAACTGGGACCAAAGCAGACAAAAAACCTTGAGCTCCAGGTAAATATTCCCAAAAAGGAAAAAGCTATGGATTACTATTTCTCAATTATTTTTCTTGCCTCGTCGGAGATTCAAGCGAAGACTGGTTTAGCCCAACAAGCTTCTCTTCAGTCTGACGAAATTGGATCAGAAACTAGCCGCGAAGATCAAAATATATCTTATCTCAATGCTGGAATTGCCGCCAACATCTTGCTTTCTATCGCGGCCGCTGATCATCCTCAAGCCGGCATCATTGAATTCTCAGCGCCTTTTTTTCTTCAATCCGGACCTGTTGATTTCACTCTCAGGGTAAAAAATACAGGTCAGCATTTGATCACGCCCAGAGGAGCTATACTCATCAAAAACATGTTTGGTCAGACTATTGGCAAATTAGACATCGACCCTGCCAGTATACTTGTCGGAAGCATCCGCTCGCTAACCGCGCTAGCCCCGGACAATGACGGAAAAGCTCAAACTGCTAGTTCCTCTTCCCAGCTACAGCCTGATAAAATACGCTGGCAGGAAAATTTCCTGTTAGGGCTCTACACTGCCAATCTCAGTCTGGCATTATCCGACAAAGGACCCCTGCTTAATCAATCAATCATATTTTTAGCCCTGCCCATCCAACTGATCATATCTATAATTATAGTTATAATAATAGGTATAACTATTACTATTCGCATCAAATATCGCCTCAAAAAAACTTCTTGACATTATCGGCGATTCAATATAATTTATATTCAAGGTGAAAGAATCCGCCCCGGATAAAAAAAAGTTTTTTAATAAAAAAAATATAAAAGTAGTCGCCTTAAGCGCAGGACTCGCGCTTGGAGCAAATGCCCTGATGCCTAAAAATTATGAGCCTATTCTAAGCGAGATGGACTCCAATCCTGAACTCACAGTTAAGGAAACTAAATCAATAGCCCGCAATTTGAATAATATTATTAACGCGATTCCACCGGAGCTTCAGATTGGCATTAAATCCCAGGAAGAACTTATCTATTGGACTCTGGAAATAGTCCCCCAGTTTGAGAAAGAAAAAATGGTAAATAAATCTATTTTTCCAGAAAAGATCAGCTTTACTTATTTCGGCTCTGATAGCAGGCTATTCAGTAATGTAGCCGGATTAACATATTGTGAGGCTAAAGAGGTTGAAATAAACGATAGGTATATTAATCCTGTTTCAGCCTGGCTTGGAGACGGTGGGTCTATTCAAACAGCCGCTCATGAATTGGCTCATGTACAGGGCGTATGTTCAGGAGATATCCAAAAAGATGAGACAATAGCACAAATTATGTCTCTGGAAGTGCTTTCAGCTATGTACAATAAAGGTAACAAAAAGGTTGCCTATAGCATATATGACTCTCTGCGATATATGGCATTAATGAGCCTTAAATACGACTCTCTGACAGGCAAAATGACGCCTGATGATTACTTAAAATTCAGAAATGAGATATTTACTGACAGACTCGTACAAGCTGGATTCGACAAGAGCGACAGAGATATGCCTAAAGATAAAGCAGGACTAAAAGATCTATCCAAGAGTCTTTACAGATATTATAAAAAGCCATTAGAGCTGATCATGGGCAATCTTGATAAAGAAAATATCAATTTAAACTCTTTAGGTGCTCGAAAAAATCAAACTGATAAAAATATTGAACTGTCAAAAACAATCTTCTCCAGCTCTTTCCACAATGATAATAACCTTCCACCAATGAAAATCAACGACTTGGCCTATGTCATCAGATACAGCCATGCTCTCGTGCCTAGCTTGAATAAGGATAAGCCTTATTTTCAACAATTACGCGAATGGATATTGAGATAAACCAAAATATCCCTACAGATTCCCCCGCTCAAGACCTACTCTTAATCTCCGCCTCTTTTGTCTGTTAAATAACTTTTTCAACAACGGCAGTATTGCCAAAAGCAATAGCGAATATTCTGGTAATGGAGCGAATTCGAAATTAGAACCCTGATTGACTACCACTCCGACTTGACTCGTACCCGCCCCTCGCTCAGGCGATGATATCTGGTTTATAGTACCAGCAGTAAAGTCATACGAAGTCTGCGATCCCCACGATATGATAGTAGCATCCGTTGATTTGAAATAAGCCTGGTCTGACGAGTCCTGGATCATAGAAGCAATTAAATCTGAATTAGTCGAATCATAAGTCAAAGACACAGTCTCTATGTTTGAGCCAGTTGCCTGCCATCAACTCCGATCGGGGAGGCAGAAATCTATTTCAACAATTATTTGCATAGATTCCATATCAAGTACGGAATGACAAAGTGTAAAAATCAAGCTAGCGCGACTTACGCAATTTGAGGCTAATAATACCTATTTTCACGAAACTAATTTGCGTAAGTCGTATTAGATAACATTTTTCCGATCAAGCCGCCAGATAATCAGGCTTTTTCACTACAGACAAAGAAAAATTAAATTTAGAAAAAAATAACTACAAGATAATAATAATTACCGAAAGAGATATAGGTAAATACTACTATAGTAAAAATAATCCTTTGGATTAGCTAATAACCTAATGCGATTCAGGCGCAATTCAAGTTTTCATTGAAGCAATTTATTATTTACTGAACATGCTTATCTTGCCAAAATAATTTACCTACATCAATAGCAAGAAAAACAAAGGATAAGATGATTTATTAATTAAATCTTATAATATTATCTATATTAAGAAGCCTCTTAAAAAAACAGTTTATTAAAACTATTTATAAATCGATAAAATGCATACAAGCGATATGAAACAAATCGCTCACTCAATGCATTTAATAAAAAATTAAATTATTCAATTAGCCCAATAAATAAAGGAGAGGTAAGAAAACTGTTTCTTAGCACTTAAGTAGCAAATTTGATAAATATATAAATCACAAATTTAAGTATCAAAACCATCTCTATAAGAACAGTTTTGATTAATAAAAATAAGATAACTCTACTATTATTATACTTAGAAAACTTAATCATCATTTATCCCATATAAGCTAATATGG
>CAZJRC010000089.1:0-4336 GCA_964548495.1 uncultured Gammaproteobacteria bacterium
AGCCTATACTGCTCCGCTTGCCCGCGTGATACGGGAAGGACTGATAGAAGAAATCATGGCTGAAAACCTGGTAATGGATGATATTGTGATTTTATCTGAGGGAAACCGCGTACCTGCTGACGGTGAGCTTATCAAGACAGCGCATCTTGAGATTGATGAATCAATTCTGACGGGAGAGTCTTTGGCTGTGATGAAAAATGTGTCCGATGAGGTCTATTTAGGAGCTTTAGTCACCAAAGGAAATGGTCATTTCAAGGTAGGGATGACAGGGATGCAGACAAAATTTGGGCAAATCGCACATAGTCTAACAACAATTCAAACAGATAAAACGCCTTTGCAAAAAAATCTTGATACGCTGGGCAAGACTTTATCATTTATCGCTATATTTATCGGGGGATTGATTATTCCTATTGGCTTATTAAATGGCGAAACGCTGGTGCCTTTGATACTGGTAGGAGCAAGCATAGGGGTGGCAGCTATTCCGGAAGGGCTTCCAGCTGTTGTAACCATAGCTTTTGCTGTTGGAGCGCACCGAATGGCAAAATATGGAGCAATTGTGCGAAAAATGGCAGCCATTGAAACACTTGGGGCAGTGCAGATTATTCTCTCCGATAAAACAGGAACAATAACGCAAAATTTGATGCGGGTGAAAAAATATTGGCTAACAGATAATGATAAACTAGCTTTGCTTACGCAGGCATGTTTGCTTGGAAATACAGCTTCTTTGGTCGAAAAAGGAAGCGGCAAGGCGTATGAGGCTATTGGTGACCAAACTGACGGAGCATTGCTTATATGGGCAAAAGAGCAGCCGGTTAAGCCACAACTAACTGATGACGGAGGGGTGAAAGATGAATACGTGTTTGACACGGAGTATAAAACAATTACAACCGTATGGAAACAGCACAGTAAAAATCAAGTTTTTGTCCGCGGAGCGCCTGAGGCTGTTCTGGCTAAAAGCACCTTGAGTCAGGAAAGACAAGCAAAAATAACCGCTAAATTTGAGGAATTCGCGAAAGAGGGACTGCGCATCATTGCATTCGCGTATAAAACAGACCATCATGACGGCAAGCTTGACCGGGAGCATTGGGAGCGGGATTTGACTTTTCTGGGATTTGTGGGTATTTATGATCCGCCCCGAACAGAGGTGAAAGAGGCGATCAAGAAATCCCGTACTGCCGGAATTCACGTCATCATGGTTACCGGTGACAATGAGCTCACGGCATTGAGTCTGGCACGTGATATCGAATTAATTGACAAGCAAGAAGATGTGGTCACAGGAGAAGAGCTGGCAAAGTTGTCTGATGAGGAGCTTGGAAAAATCATTTTCAAAGCCCGAATATTTGCCCGGACACAACCTGAGGAAAAATTACGATTAGTGTCTGTTTTGAAAAAACAAGGAGTTGTTGTGGGCGTGACCGGGGATGGAGTAAATGATGCTTTGGCTCTAAAAAAAGCGGATGTTGGAGTGGCTATGGGAAAGGGCGGTACTGATGTTGCCCGAGAGGAGGCAGATATTGTGCTGACAGACAATAATTTCGCGACCTTGATCAAAGCGATAGCTGAAGGCAGGATTATTTATAACAATATAACTAACGCGGTAATTTATCTAATTTCAGGAAATTTGGGTGAGATTTCACTGGTGTTTTTTGCTAATTTATTTCCCCTGCCATTCGTACTTCTGCCAACACAGATTTTGTGGATCAATCTGGTGACTGACAGCCTACCTGCTCTGGCTTTGGCTAGCGCGGAAGCGAGCGACGCATCAGTAATACATAATAAGCCTCGCGATCCAAGAATACAAATATTAAATTGGAGACGCCTGTTAATAATTTGCCTTATTGGCTTTTCGCTTTCAGGTTTTTTACTGGGTCTGTTTGCTTTGCTTTTACAAATCAATACTGAAGGACAGGCTAGAGGGGTAATTTTTAATTTACTGATTTATCTTCATTTGCTGATGTCATGGGAATTGGCAGGCAGTCGCTTAAAAAAGGAAACGCGTTTCTGGTATTTACCGTTGTGTTAATTTTTCTATTGCAGATTATCATCTCTACAATCCCCTTCTTCCAGCAGGTATTTCATTTGCAACCATGATAAAAGGATATCTATTCTTTATACCCAAAATTAGCTGCAAACCTGAGTTAGTTGGGTATATAGTCGATGCCGAGGTGAGTGTAGCCAGCTTTGACGGCGACTCTGCCTCTGGGGGTGCGTTTGAGGAAGCCGATTTGCAATAGATATGGCTCGACAATGTCTTCGATGGTCACTATATCCTCTGAGATGGTTGAGGCAATGGTTTCTATGCCGACGGGGCCGCCATCATGTTTTTCGATAATGGCTTTCATGAACCTAATATCCAATGGGTCAAGTCCCTTTTCATCAACTTCAAGCATCTTCAGGGCTTCATTTGTAGCTGATAGATCAATTGCTCCTTCTCTTTTTACCTGGGCGTAGTCTCTGACCCGTTTGAGAAATTTCAAGGCTATACGCGGGGTACCCCGGGCACGGAGAGCGATTTCGTTAATGCTTTCTTTGTCTATGGGGATTTTCAACTTTTTGGCTCCGCTTAAAATAATTGTTCCAAGTTCAGATGGTGAGTAAAAATTCAAGCGATGAACTACGCCGAAGCGATCTCGCAGCGGGGCGGAAAGAAGTCCAGCGCGCGTGGTGGCGCCAATGATGGTAAATTGGGGAAGATCTAACCTGAGCGTTCTGGCAGAGGGGCCTTTGCCAAGTATAATATCAAGCGCGTAGTCTTCCATAGCAGAATACATGGTCTCTTCTACTGTTTTGTGGAGTCTATGAATTTCGTCAATGAAGAGAATATCGCCTTTTTCAAGATTGGTTAGGATTGAGGCAAGATCGCCTGAACGGGTGAGGGCTGGGCCTGAAGTGATACGAATATTAGCACCCATTTGCCTAGCGACAATATAAGCAAGGGTTGTTTTGCCCAGTCCGGGCGGACCATAGAAAAGCACATGCTCCAGGGCTTCGTCGCGCCCTTTCGCTGCCGTGATAGAAATTTGTAAAGCATTTTTGATGCTCTCTTGGCCGCAAAATTCATCCCATGAACCAGCGCGGAGCGAAGTAAACAACTTTTCTTCTTCCGGTGAGGTTTCTTGTATTTTAGTCTTAATAGTTTTATCAATCATCTTAATTAGATCAAAAATCATCCGTCAGCCGACGGATCAAAGATCAAAAACTAGATTAAAGCTTAAAAACAGTTTTGAGTTTTTGAATTATTTTCCCAGATATTTTAAAGCTAATCTGATTTTCTCCCCAAGTGTCTCTCCTGCTCCTTTTAAGGATTTAAGAGCAATACGGGTTTCCGCAGGGGTATAGCCAAAATTTTTCAAAGCGGATACAACTTCATTCGCTTCACTGCTGTCAGCGGAGAGATCAAAATCCCCTTCTCCACCTAATTTATTTTTCAGTTCGATAATTATTTTCTGCGCGTTTTTTTTACCAAGGCGAGGTACTCCAGTAAAAAACGCCGTATCATTTCCGACTATAGCTTGAATGATTTCTTGCCTTGAACCGATGGAGTAAATGGCAAGGGCTGTTTTGCAGCCGATACCGGAAACGCTGATGAGATATTGGAAGAGCTTGAGGTCTTGCGCTTCTGTAAATCCATAGAGTTCGAGGAGGTCGTCGCGGACGTGGGTATGAGTGTAGAGGAGTACAACGTCTTGGGGCGAGTTTATTTTGGCTAAGACGACTGATGGGACAAAGACTTTATATCCGACGCCCTGGACGTCAATGATTAAGCATGGATCTTCTCTGTAAATGATTTTTCCTTTGAGTGCTCCGATCATATTGGCAGTTAACGTGAGGAGATTATAGCATAGATTTGAGAATAGACATGGTTTCGGGAGTTCTAGAAACGATCGCCCCCTCTTAAAGTTTTTTTTATGCAGGGCTGTATAGGAGGGCGATGGTTAAGGCGTAAATAATTCAACTCCGAGGGTGGTGAAATCTTTGTCGAAGGAAAAAATTTGGGTTATACTCTCATGTTTCATGGCGAGTACGCTTGAGCAATCTATAAAAGATATGTTTTTTGATCTGACTTTCAGAAAAAATTCTATCGTCTCCTCATGCAACTGGTTATTGATAAATATTTCCGTAAAACCGCTTTTGATATAATTTTCATAAAATATAGCTACTGCTTTTTTGGCTAACTTTCTGGAAATTACCGTAAGAGTTTCTCCGATTATATCTGAAGATGTATATAGCTTGGTCTTTTGATTAAAGAGCGCTTGCGCGCAGACAATTGCTTTTTGGTGATTGGGATCCTGATTGTCTTCAAGAGACACGAAGCTGCTAGTGTCCACAAAAATTT
>CAZJRC010000090.1:0-4326 GCA_964548495.1 uncultured Gammaproteobacteria bacterium
TCTGATATGTTACCGAATAATAACAAGACATGTTCCAGGGGTTTAATTTTTTCAAAAATTACGGGAGGGAATTTGTCTTCAGCTTTCAGTTTTTGTATTGTCACTAAACTATTTTTTAATTTTGAAACTGCCAGAAGGAAGTCGTTTTTAGGACTTGCACTTTCTCCTTCCCAAATTGATTTTGCGATAATGGCGCTATCTAATAAGTCTTTATTTAGCTCAACTAAGCTGCTGCCCAATTGTGCTTTTTGGGTAAATGGCTCTTTTTGAGTTAAAAAAATAGGATTAATAATTGACATGTTTTGAGACATGAAGCCCGCGGCTATGAAACTTGCGCCAGCCAGATGATTATATTTTTGAGCCAACGACAGATCGTAATCCTGAGCGCTTTTCAATGACTGCGAGAGAGAAATGCCTCCTCCAAGGGTGTGAGGAAAAATAAAATGATAGAGAATAGTAAAAAGTATTTATTTTTGGGATTTATATTTTTAGAAAAGAATATTTTATTGTTTTGTCGGATAGAGGATTTTATTTTTTTAAATTCCTTCAAGTCTGTGGGTAAGTTTTTTTTTGTAAGATCAATTGCTCTTAGCTTTTCTGCTAAGGCGTAGCTTGGGAAGAAATATTGTCCTTCAGGGAGCAATGTGTACTCAGTCTCTTTGAAATTAGCTTTTTTAAAGCTTACTAAAACTCCCGGGTCTAATTTTTGAAAGGCCCTGGAAATGGCAAGTTGCGTAAATCCATGTTTTGGTAAAACATAATTTGTTTTTGAAGTATGAGAATTACCAAAAGCAATAGTGATTATAGCCAAACAGACATCGTCGAACAACACAGGGTAGCTTTTCTGCAATCCGTTTCCAGGAATTTCTATTTTCCCGCTATAACGCGCCTGGTGAATATAATGCGAAAGCAGGTCATGCCCAAATCCTAAATGCCCAAATATTTCTCCATAAATTATCTGTATTGTTTTGTCAAAAATACCTTGAGCTAAGAGCTTATAAAGCGCGCTGTCAGCGCGGGAAACAGGAGCTATAAAGACATGCTTCGCGCCTATTTCATTTACTTTCTTAACTATTGAGGGAAGCATGTCAAGTGTTGTTTTTTCTCCATCATAAATTGTCAAAATGTAAGCATAGTTCTCCCTCGACACTAGAGGAATTTTGTTACCATAATAAATAAGAATAAGGTTTTCACGTTTCCTTACTTCTTTGCCAGTTACAAAAACGATTAAAAACTGGTCTTTTAATTTTTCTATAATTGCTTCGCCGATATAGCCATTTTTATCGATAATCAGAACATACGGCTTATTGGTTGATTCGCTAATGATTAGACGCGGTATTTGGCCAGACATATATCTATTTTTATCATACACTTACATATCTCAAATCTCAAATCTTTTTTATTGCTTGTCGTAATTTTTTCCAAGATTCGTAAATTTTTCCAACATCCCAAGTCGAATAATTATTTCTGCGATGCTTAACGGGACATTAAATTCTGGATTTTTTTTCGAGCAAATTATCTGACCAGGCAAGACCTAAAATTGTTGCCAGAAGGAGCTGGCCCTGTTGAAGAGTGAGCCAATAGTGATCAAACATACCAAGTATGAGTATAGTTGTCAGAATGGTAAGTATGGTTTTGCGAGCAAGGTCAGTGTGTTTTGTAAGCCGTTTATATGTTTTGTATAGAAAGATAAAAATAAAAACCACTCCTGCGATGCCAAGCTCGGCAGTGATTAAAAGATAGATGTTATGGACGGGTTGCAAGAAAGAGCTTGTAAACAAGGGTTTTTGTAAACTAGCTAAATTAGGAAGAAAGTTATACAATCCAACTCCAAATAACGGATGGGTATGAATTATAGTCAGTGTGCTTTTGAACAGCTCTATTCTTTGAGTAACTGCTTTTTCAGTAAGATATGAGTTTTGCAGACGGGAAATAACAGGGGTGAAAAAAGCTAAACCCAAAGAGATTACAACAATAAAAAGAGCCATGTACGACATACGTGACTTGAATTTGTTTTTAAATTGTTTTATTAGTTTTTGGATGAGCAGCAAGATGGCCAAAAAAATCCAGATGACAATAGCAATTCTGCTAAGGGTCAGAAATAACCCGATTGAGCCCAATAAAAGAGCTGTTGTTTTTATTATTTTTAAGGCCAGGCCTTCTTTTTCTTTGAAAAAAGCCGCGATAAGTATCAGGCCGCAGAGCAAAAATCCGGCAAGAACATTGGGGTGGGAGAAAGTGCCATAAGGCCGGAGAACCAACCCTCCATTTATAGAGGCGTTCGCGATTCCCAAAGTAAAGGACGCGAATTTTCTTTCTCCGAGGAAATAAAACAATCCATTTAGTGAGCCCTGATGAATGTATTGTGATATAGCAAGGAGCGACTCAAAGACGATGGTGATTGTGAAAATAAAAACAGTGACAGACAAATCTTTTTTTATTCGTGTATTTCGCGCTATATAGCTACCTATAAAAAATAGTTCCAAAAATTTCACCAGTCCATAAAGGCCAAGCAGGGGATTGTGGGAAAGGAAAATATTAGTGCATAAATAAATAATAAAAATTATCCAACCCAAATTCCTGGTTATTAAAACACTCCAGTCTACTGTCTTCGATAAAGAAATGATTAAAAATAGTGCCAGAATTAACAGATCTGTCGCATAGATGGTGGGGGATAGATAGTCAATTCTAACTCCCATAATTTGCGAGAAAGGAGGCCAAAAGTGCTTACCGAATTGAGTTGGCAACAGTAGTAAAAAGAAATAAAATACGAGTGTTTCAAGTTTAAGCCTTTGGCCTAATAACAAGAATTCTGTCTTTCCCTTCTCCGCTTGAGGAGGAGATGACTTGTTCATCGCTTTGGAGATAAAGATGAATTACTCTTCGCTCCCATGACTTAAGGGAATAAAGTGCTTGCTCTTGGTTGTCAGTGATCGCTTTCAACTTAGCAGATTCAGCTAATTTTTCCAAGTATTCAGTCCTATTTTTTTTATAACTGTCAACCTCTATTGAAACTCTAATAAAGCGGCCAATTTTTTTGATATTATGAGAGAGAGGATTAACTGAAGAGACTCGAGCGTCTCTCCATGATAACCAATTACTAAGCTTGTATCTTTTGTTTCCAGAGTTATATCAACCCGATCCTCATTTGACTCGATATTGAATGTGCCTTCTATTTCCAATTGAGCAAGTAGTTTTTCTATTGCTTCTGCTGTTTGTTTTAATTCTTTTCGGGTTAAGGTTGTTTTTTCCATTTTATTTTTTTTAGTAAATCAGCCAAGCCGCCGAGTCCCTGCAATTGATACTGCTGTATGATACCAAAAATCGTAAAAGTATTCCAGTACAATGACAGTCCAATGGCGAATTGATAAGAAACGACACCTATTATAAGAGGGGACATATACACCATTTGGGTCTGCATTGCCTGGGCAAAATCAAGTTCTTGACCTTTCTTAGGTTTATTGGCGGCCATATTTGTGGCGGCGGGCTTAGGAATAATCATCATTTTTGTTTGAATAAATTGCAATATACCCGTCAGAAGGGGAATTATGATTATCAAAAAGCCAATTGTCGGCATTAGATCGGAGGGTGTTTTTGCTAAAGAAAGGCCAAAAAAATTAGTATCCCAAGCTGAGTTTATTTTAAGATAATCGAAGTATATTATTTTGTTGATGGAAGAGGCTATTTCAAGAGGCTTTAAAGCTATAACTTTGAGGATGGCAGAATAAAACCCAAAAAGAAAAATGATTTGTATGATGCTGGGCAGACACCCGGCTATGGGATTTACCCCATGCTGCTTAAAAAGCGCTACTTGCTCCTGTTGCAGGCGCTTGTGATCGCCTTTGTGTTTTTCTTTTAATCTGTTCAGGTGGGGTTGCATTTCCTGCATTTTTTGCGAGGACTTGATTTGAGCAACAGTAAACGGATAGAGAATAAGCCTGATTAAAATAGTGGTAAAAATAATTGAGAAACCCAAGCTTCCAAGAATATGAAAGTGCGCTAGCGCCTGGTAAATGGCAACCAAAAGATTGATTAATGGATTTACTAAAAATACGTCAAATGCTTGCATGGTTATTGCTTAAAGGTTGGCAGTGAAAGATGCGGATTAACCCCATTTTTATGCCTTTTACGAATCCATATTTACTTAAGCACAATTTTGTGTACTCTGAGCATGAGGGGGTAAAGCGGCAGATTGCATTTTGTCCGAGCAGCTGCTTTAAAAAAACCGATAATACGCCTTGATAAAATATTACGCAGAAGATGGCTGTTTTTTTCATTTTATTAATTTGATGTTTTTTAGTAATTCGGCAACTTGACTACATACTG
>CAZJRC010000091.1:0-4292 GCA_964548495.1 uncultured Gammaproteobacteria bacterium
CATCGGATTTTCTTCCTCAGGTTCAAATTCACGCCCTCCCAAAAGTCCGGCGTATTCATTGGTCTTGAAATCACTGAATCTGAGGATGACCTCTCTGGGATAAAACGCGGAGGCTATAATACTGATGCCGTAGGCGAGCTTCTCAACATAAAAATCAATTTTATTATGGTATCCATGGGTAATTTTTTCAATCTGTCTTCTAACATTTTTATCGGTCAATTTATCATAATTTAGCAAAGCATTGGGATGGACTTTTATGAAATTAGTGATGATGAACTCCTCACGCGCGAGCCCTACTCCTTTATTGGGGATAAAAGAATATCCGAATACCAAATCAGGGTCCGCCACAATCATTTTGATCTTAGTTTTAGGTTCCTGGAAATCTTTTAAATCTGTTTTTTGAATTTCAAATTTCAACATCCCTTCATACACTTTACCGACCTCTCCCTCAGCGCAGCAAACTGTGATTTCCATTCCTGTCTTGATTACCTTGGTAGCGTTGCCTGTGCCTACAACCGCCGGTATACCCAGTTCCCGCGATACAATTGCAGCGTGGCTGGTGCGTCCACCGGAATCCGTCACGATAGCGCTGGCTTTTTTCATGATTGGCTCCCAATCAGGATCAGTGATAGGCGCGACCAATATCTCGCCAGGTTTAAATTCGTCTAGTTGTGACGGGTCTTTGATGAATCGTGCCTTGCCGACTCCGATTTTGGCACCGACCGCGGCGCCGTTTACAAGCACTCTGCTATGGTCTAGTAATTTGTATTCTTCAAGGACATTTAAATTTTTCCTTGCCTGTACTGTTTCAGGACGGGCCTGTACTATGTAAAGCTGTTGCGCGTGTCCATCGTAAGCCCATTCTATATCCATAGGTTTATTGTAATGATCTTCAATTATCGTTCCCCATTTAGCCAATCTGAGTATTTGTTCATCAGTCAGCACGAATTTATGTTTGTCAGTCTCATGCACCTGCGCTTCTTTAGTAGGTTTAGTTCCCTCATGTGAATAAATAAGTTTTTTTATCTTACTGCCTAATTTTTTATCAATAATCGCGTTAAATCCTTTCTTGAGCGTTGGCTTGAACACCATAAATTCATCCGGCGTCACAATCCCTTTTACAATATACTCGCCAAGTCCCCATGACCCATTGATGAGAACCACGTCTCTGAAACCGCTGTCCGAATCAAGCGTAAACATCACGCCGCTGCAACCCCTATCGCTGCGTGCCATTTTTTGTACCGCCACTGAAAGCTTCACTTTGAAATGATCAAAATGCTGATCTTGTCTGTACGAAATCGCGCGGTTGGTGAAAAGCGAAGCAATAGCCATCTTAATCGCCTCAAGCAAATTATGCCTTCCATGCACATTGAGATATGATTCCTGCTGTCCGGCGAAAGAAGCGTCCGGTAGATCTTCTGCCGTTGCGGAAGAACGCACTGCCACATCAAGCTCAGACAGGTCAAGATTTAATTCACGGGCAAGTTGAACATAGCTGTTCCATATCTCCTCATCCATTTCCTTGGGGAAAGAGGCAGACATAATTAATTCGCGCGTTGCTTTTCCTGCTTTTTCCAAAGCGTGTATATTGCCTGTATCTAATCCCTCAAGAATATCTCTGATTTTTTTATCTAATTGATTTTGTTCTATGAAAAATTCATACGCGTAGGCTGTCACGGCAAATCCATAAGGCACCTGAATTTTCTCATCAGGGAATATTGAGCTTTGCGCCTTGGTGAGATTTTGATACATCTCGCCAAGATTGGCATTTTTACCGCCAACAAGTGGAATATCATCCTTATTTATCTCATTAAACCACAAAATAAATTTCTTATCTCTTTGCGCCATGTGTTTAATTATGATAACAAGAAAAGAAATATGAATACAAGGGGTAATAAATTATTGGCTTGTAGAGCTGCCAATTGTGATGATTATATCAGCCTCATTTGTCGCGGGTTGAGTTGCATTTGAATCAGGCGCTAATAAATACTTTTTTCCAAGCTCGTTTTTTAAATTCTCCAAATATATTTTCCCCACCTCTTTTTTAGCAGATATTGTAGTCCTGATATAATCGGCTCCATCTGCATTGCCTGTGGAAATAACATTGTAACCAAATTCAGTTAGAGATTCTTTTAAGTTGCCGGCTGCTCCTTTTATTCCGCTGCCATTTAAAATAGTTATACTATATTTAGCCGGGTCTACCGATTCCGGAGTAGGAGTAGCAGTATTTGCCGGTTTCAATGTGGGAGTTGGTGTTGTTGAAGTTGAGATAAATGGTAATTGCGCGCTCATCTTATCTTTTTGAAAGAGGATATTAAATCCTGCCATACTGATTAAACCAAAAATAAATGAAACTATGGCAATTAGCATGAAATATCCTAATAGGCTTTTATTTCTCACTATTTCAACTACAGGATCGTCGCCTCCTGTGGTTGAAATAAGATCAGCGCTAGACTTTTCCGGTTCTTGCGCGGAAGCTGTTGGAATTTCCTCTGCTGTCTGCGGAGTTTCAGTAATTGAGGGTTGTTCTATGGCGGTAGGCGCTAATTGTTGCGGTGCGTTATCTGACTCTGGAATTAACTCTGCCTGAACTTGTTCAATTTTTGGTTCAATATTGCTTTCAACTTCCTTGTTCTGCGGGATTTGGTTCTCATTATTTTTTTGTGTAGGACCGGATTCATCGCCCTGAGCGACTTCAATTTTTTTCTCAACTATTGAAATTGGTTTGTGTTCTTCTTCAACTGATGGTACGCTATTTCTTTTTAAATTAGTGCCAAATTTTACAGCTCTTGCTCTTTTTTTTGCTTGCATATTTGTCTCCCGATTATAATTGTTATTTAATATCAAATCATGATCTTTGTCAAATTTTCTTTAGAATATATTTTATAGTATTTTTCTTAAACAAAAAATATAAGAAATTAGCGAAAAGTCCTAATAAAATTGTAATGGTTAGCAGTGCGGGGGTTGACATTATTTCTATTATAGCGGAAGCTACTGTTTTTACATTCACAATCATATCCCAGGTGTTTAAGCGGTATATTCGTCCAAGTACTACGCCAATTCCGATAATGAAATTAATACCGATTATTAGAGTTGTGACATTTATTTCGCGGCTCTTTTTATATTTTTTTGTAAGCATTTTTTCAATCGGATAAAGCGAGAGAATATAAGTCAGAAATCCCGCAAACAAAAGTGCCATATATTGCAATATTATGATCATAGACAGAGCCAAACTGTTTAAGAAGTATAAATCTTTTATTAAATGCTTAACGTCCGTGAAGAGATAAATTGTATTAGGAACAAATATCAGCCATGCAATAAAAAAAATAAATTTAAGGCTTTTAGTTTTTATTAAGTATTGCAGCCATCCAAGAAAAACAGGGATCATCGCCAGAAGTATGTTGTATATCATCCAGGAAGAATTATAAATTATTATTTCCAACACTATAAATAAAGTATACAATATTAATTTAAATTACGAAATTAACAATGTACTCCTTGCTGCTGATTGCTCTTATGGTTTATAATTACATGCATTATGTTGATAATAACAGGTACAATCGCCTACGATTATATTATGGATTTTCCTGGTCAATTCTCCGATCATATACTTCCCGATCAAATTCATAAGATCAATCTCTCATTTATTGTTAATAAATTTGCCAGAAGACGCGGCGGTACTGCCGGTAACGTTGCTTATGGACTCGGACTTTTGAAGATTCCGCATTTATTATTTTCTAAAGCAGGAATGGACTTTGGGGAATATAAAAAAGCTTTTCAGAAACGCGGTATTGACACCGGGTACGTATCTATTGTCAAAAATGATTATACAGCTACGGGGTTTGCCTTAACCGACAAAACAGACAACCAAATTTGGGGATATTTTTACGGAGCAGCTGATAGAATACAGGAATTAGAGCTGAAGACAGTCGCGAAAAAGGGAGATTTAGTTTTAATCGGCCCGTCTGGCGCAAAAGGCTCTATGTCTTTTGTACGTCAGTGTGTTGATTTAGGGCTGTCTTACATGTTTGATCCTGGATTTATTTTAACGCAAATAAATGATAAAGAGTTAAGGCTTGGAGTTGAGCATGCAGAGTATATTGTCGGAAATGATTACGAAATAAGTCTTATACAAAGCAGAGTAGCCGATTTTAAGACTTTTATGAAGCGAAAAGCTGTAATTACCACTCTGGGTCAAAAAGGAGCATTGATCGAAAAAGATAGAAAAAAATTCTCAATAGCTCCTGTTGCGGTTGAAGACGCAATAGACCCAACCGGAGCAGGAGACGCCT
>CAZJRC010000092.1:0-4204 GCA_964548495.1 uncultured Gammaproteobacteria bacterium
ATCAATATCTCTGTGGTGATATCTATGCAAAATATAAACTCTGATGATAAAAAATTTAAAATAGGTATAGTTGTAGACCAACTTCTCGCGGGAGGCGTACAATTAGCTGCTATTGAACAGGTAAAAGAGCTAAATAAATTGAGACAAAATGCTATACTGCTTATTTTGATGCGCAAAAAACACCCGACAGATTTTTCCTATCTTGTCAAAGATATTCCTCATCAATATCTCTCGGATTCCTATCCCCCGTTTTTTCGCAAAACTATGAAGCTTCCTATCTTCAGCTATCTCTCAACTCTTCATCTTCTAAGTCCTCTACTCGCGCCAAAAATTATTAAAAAAAAATCATTCGACATCCTGATTGGTCTTGGCACAACCACTTGTCTCACAGCCCAGGCAATATATCGGAGAAACAAAATCCCTTATATCTCTGTTATCCACGATCCAATCGAATATATTCTCAAAAAAGTATACAGCAAGACCATTTTGTCATTTTTCTTCCCACTCCTCTTTCCCATCGCGCACTTATTTGAAAAATCATTCATCCGCGATGCCAAAAAAACAGTCATCATCTCCAAAGTGCATTTGCGATATTTAAAAAAAAACTACGGCATTACCCCTGAAATCACAACCTTTGGCGTAAAATCTCTTAAAAAACTGCCCAAAAAAAGAGGCAATAAACTGTTCTCTTTTGGCCGTTGGCAAAATGAAAAAAATCCCTACTTTCTACTTAATCTCCTGAAAAAACTGCCTCGCGCGAAACTCGTCATCGCGGGTATCTGGATTAAACAAAATGAACTAGCCGCTTTTCAAAAAAAAATATTAGATGAAAAATTACAGCAAAGAGTACAACTACTCCCATCATACGATGAAAAACGATTATCTGCTCTTTGCAAAGACGCGCGTCTTTTTATTCATCCTCACTTCGAAGCCTTTGGTCTTGCGGCTCTGGAAGCGGCTGGACATGGCCTTCCTATTATCATCCCGCAAAAATCCGGAGTAACGGAACTATTTCAACATGGCGTTCATGGATTTTTTCCTAAAAAAATTGACATTGTGAAATATGCGCGTCATATTAATCAACTTTTGTAAGATGAAAAAACAGCGTACACGATGTGACTAAAGGCATGGCAAACTGTAAAAGAAAAATATTCCTGGGAAGCAAACGCCAAAAACTTACTTAAATTAATATACGAATTAACTCCATCCATAAATGATAAATCCAAAATATACGTTCTGGAAACAGGCCATATATTAAATAGACCATTAGCCGGCGGAGACAGACTTATGGAGCCTATGGCTATCAGGCTAAAAAATAGCTTTGATTTCTCCATCATCACTACCAGATTTGGAGCAAAACACTGGAAAAACGCGCCTTTACAAAAAGAATTAATTAGTTTGAAAAATAATCCATTTGATCAAAGCGACAAACCTGTTAACGTATTTCTTGCCTATTGTATAAGGATATATCAAACTATTTTTATTCTCAAAGAAAAAATTAAAAAAACTCGTGATAACAATACTAAAATCGTCATATATTCTTCAACAGATGTTTTACCCGATATTATACCCGCCTACTGCGTAAAAAAACTTTTTCCCCAAACCCGCTGGATCGCCCGCGTTCATCATCTCATACCCCCTCCGCGCGAAAGAGAGGGAAATATACTCGTCAACAGCATTGCCTATCTCATGCAATATATATCTCTAAGCATGATGAAATCCGTTGCTGACCTGACTTTAGCGCTCAATTCCAAACTCAATGATGATCTACAAAATCGAGGATTTAAAAAAGAAAAGCTAAAAATTCTAGGCGGAGGTATTGATATCGAAAAAATAAATAATATTAAGCCTCAAAAAACACCTAAATTTCATGCTATTTTTCTGGGAAGACTGCATCGGACAAAAGGCATATTTGATACAATTCCCATTTGGAATGAAGTAACTAAAAAAATTCCTCGCGCGAAGCTTGCCATAATTGGCGATGGCCCTGAGGAATTAATAAAATCTTTACAACAAAAAATAAATATAGAAAAACTTTCAAATAATATTTCTCTTTTAGGATTTATGCCAGACAAAAAAATCTATAAAATCATGAAAAATTCAGACATATTTCTCTTTCTAGATCATGAAGCCGGTTGGGGTCTTGCAGTCGCCCAAGCTATGGCCTGTGGACTTCCTGTTGTAGGCTATGATATAGGCGTTCTAGATAGCGTATTTAAAAAAGGTTATCTCCTTAGTCCAATCAACGATTACGAAAAAATGTCTGCGCGTATAATAAAACTTATTGCGGATGAAAATTTACGAACAAAACTATCTTTTGATGCATTAAAAGAGGCTGCTAAATATGACTGGAAAATAACAAGCAATAAATTTAGTCGCCTTATTAAAAACAACATTTTATACTTATGAAAAGTATTTGTTCTATTTGCTCAATACCGCTTAAGAGAATAATTTTTACGGCTTATTATAAAAATAAAAAATACACTTTTTACAGATGTATTAATTGTGACCTGATCCAAATCCGCCCATTAATAAATCAAAATACCAATCGTTATTATTCATATAGCGATTCTGTTGAGCTAATTAAAACAACAAATCAACAAGCGCGTCTGTTCCACCTGTTGCCATTTGGAGAAAAGATATTTCGGGCATACATTGATCTTTGTTATACAAATAGATTCCGCAACATACTTACCCTACTGTCTCATGGCAGGATACTTGATATTGGCTGCGGAGAAGGATCTTTTTTAGAAAAATTTGCGGGTACTAAATGGCATCTAACAGGAATTGAGATTAATAAAAACTTAGCAAAACAAGCCAGGATTAAGATAAAAAAAGCAAATATTTTGATTCAACCAGTACAGCATATGAAGAATCCTTTAAAATCTTTTGAGATTATAACCATGTGGCATGTATTTGAACATCTGGACGATCCGAAAACTATCTTAAAGTCCCTGTACAAACAAATCGCTCCCGATGGCTATCTTGTGATAGAAATTCCAAACGGCAATAGTATTTATTTGAAATTATTTAAATCCCATTGGCAATCCCTGCTTCCCCCCCAACATCTCTACTTCTGGACGCGAAAATCTCTCGCTATCGCATTGACACAAGCAGGATTTCGCGTTATCAAGATACAATATCCGGGAATCCTCAGCTTCTGCGGATCAAGCAGTCTGGCCAATCTCATACGCTCATTTGGATTTAATTCACATATCGCGATTCTGGTCGCCTTCATATTCTTTCCTCTCACGATATTGATAAATATCTTTTCCTTCTCCTACAGAGATAATATAATAGTAATCGCGAAGCAAAAAAAATAGCTCATTTTAACAATCACTTGTCATTTCGAGCATAGTGAGAAATCTAGCGAAGCGTAATAATTAGACATGAAAATACTTAAACACATATTCAAAACTTTTTTTAACCTTGTTTGTTTTTTTACTTTTTCCGCGATCCTTCTCTACGTTTGGTGGTCTATTGCCGGAAAAACGTACCAATTCAGCAGTCAGCCCATGGGAGGAGATTATTTCAATGCTCTCACTTACGTCAATTTCTTTTATCATCATACTCCTCTTCCTCCTTTGGGCTGGATACCCTTTTGGAACGAAGGCTCACCTGTCATCGGCGGTTATCCTTGGCTTGCTTTTTATCTCATGAAACCCCTTATGGCCTATTTCGATCCCGCGAATACTATGGAAATTTTTGCCAATGCCTCGTTAGCATTATTTTTTATCGCCAGTCTTCTGCTCTTCAGAAAAATAAGCAAAAACTGGTTCATCGCCTTCACATTGACTCTTATTCTTGTCGTAACCAAAGCGACCTATTATCCATTGATGACCGGCGGTTTCGTTATTTCTGCGACTGCCCAGTGGTATCTTCCGGTAGTCTTTTTATTCACTTATCTTTATTTCGAGAAACAAAATAAACATTTTTTGACTCTTGCGGCGGTATTTACCGGCATTTCCCTTCTCCACCATGCTCCGACAAGTATCATCACAATTCTCCTGCCTGCGCTGATACTTATGTTGCTGCACAAAACGCCAGGTCAAACACTGATAATAAAATTATTTGACATCCTAATATTTTTACTTATTGCCTCAACCATAGGCTCTATTGGCCTTTATACATTTCTGGCTCAGATGATAAACGGTTCAGGTCAAACACTTTGTGCCAGTCCCGAATGTTGGGGCGTTTACCCGCG
>CAZJRC010000093.1:0-4112 GCA_964548495.1 uncultured Gammaproteobacteria bacterium
CTTTTGATTTGCGCGTCGGTCCAGCGATTCCTGTTCCGCAGGAATGTAAAAATATCGCCTTTTTAAATGAGCCAATTTACGGCACCAAAGGCAACGACATTATTAATGGCACCAATGGCCAGGATATGATCTTCGCGCTAAAAGGCAATGACATTATAAACTCAAAAAAAGGCGATGACTGTATAGTCGCGGATCAGGGCAATGACATTGTAAACGCGGGGCAAGGCAACGATACCCTCATCGCTGGCCCAGGCAACGATATATTAAACGGAGATCCCGGCATAGATACGTGCGCAGGAGGTAAATCAAGATCAAGTTGTGAAATAAATTTATGATAAATAACTGCCCTTTATTTTCACTTAGCAGCCTTTTGTGTTCTATTTTTGGAAGAACGTGAAGGCAGAAAATTCCATAATGAAAGGAGGTGAAAATATGCTCAAATTCAAATCTAGAATAGCAACAGCCGCGGCGATAGCGGCAATAGTTGGTAATGTTTTGGCTCCGGTTGCGATGGCTGATACCACTGTTGATATAACAGGCAATGGTGTTAATTCAACCAACAACGTGACAGTGAATAATTCAACTAACACCACTGTCAATCAATCTAATAGTACAAGTATTACTAACACCGTCAACGCGTCAGCGAATACCGGCGGTAATAATGCCAATTTGAACACCGGCGGCGATGTAAGTATCATGACCGGTAACGCGACGACAAATGTATCAGTAAATAATACAGGCTCGTCCAATGACGCTGTCCTGCCAAATTGCAGTTGTCTTCATTCAGAAAGTACTGTCATTGTAGATAGTAATGGCGCTGACTCAACAAATAAAGTGAAAATTAAAAACAAGAAAAAACTTGGAGTCAGTCAAGGCAATTCAAGCGGGATCAGTAATACGGTAAGATCCAGGACTAGAACCGGCAAAAATAATTCTAACAGTAATACAGGGGGTATTACATCTGTGGAAACAGGTAATGCCGAAACAAATGTAAATCTAAATACAACCGGTTCAAGTAATTCTCTGCTATAATTTTTTTATAGCATTGAGTAATGAAAGCCCTGCCCAACGGAGTAATCCGGGCAGGGTTTTTCATTTCAAAATAGCAGTCGCCACCAATCTCTGAGAATCCAAAAATCCTGTGCATGTATACAAGGTAATCCTTTTATCTTTTGTTTGAGCCAATATACTAGTCTGATCTGATGGTACAATTTTCACTTGCTTTACAACGAAGCTTTTAATTTTCTTATCCGCGAATTCAATCTCAATTATAGTGTCTTTTGTAATTCTTTTTAGCGGTCCGAATAAACTTTCCCAGTCATGGGCATAAATAATACTATTGCCTTTTTCACCCGGTACCGGAGAAGAAATTAAATATGACGCTCCCTCAGTTGTGGTCTCCCATTGACCGTTGAATACTTTAGCCGGATAAATCGGCAGATCAACGCGTAAGTCTTTGATGCCAATTCTTGTCGGCGGATTTGAAACAGCCGTACTTTTATAATTTCCGCTGTAATTCTTGAAAGCCAGTCTGTTGGGATTATTCCTCTCCCAAATGAGAAAGCCGGCGATTAGATATAAAATCAATCCGAAAATAATAAGTATCTTTGAAACATTTTTCATATTTAAAAAACTGAATTGAAAATTGAAAATTTCGTAAGTTATTTACTGAACTTTTTCAAAATTAATCCTGAGATGAGGGAGATTGCCCCAGCTATGATGACTGAGTAGATAAATACGGTATTTCCTGTGCCGGCCAGTGTTGCCTGTGCCCCAGCAACTTCACCTTTAACCGGTGTAGGCGTAGCGGTCGGACCCGGAGTCGGAGTGTTAGTTGGTTCTGGCGTTGGTGTATTAGTCGGTGTTGGAGTTGGGGTAGGCGCGGGGGTAGATGTCGGAGCAGGTGTAGGAGTCGGAGTCAGTACGGTGCCGCAATTCTCTTTGGTATAAAGATCGGTATCCATAGCGTAAGCGTAAAAAGGCGGCTGCAATATATCTTTTCCTCGGATCAAATCAGATTGCAATCGGCATGATTGACTCGAGTCTGATACTTCTATTTCTATTGTTGAATCCGGAGCAACCATAACTGTTTTTGATCCTATTAAAGTTTGGCTGTCTATCCATCTTGGAGAATTAAATTCTTGAGGCACGTCATATATGGCCAAAGTTGCTTCATAGGCGCAAGCTGGATTCTTGGAATAATTAGTTACAGCAGCGCGATTTTTATCAACACTTCCTTGTAAATCCACATCTATATTGCAGTTTTGATTGGAATCACCCGCGTACGCGTTTTTGACTCCAACATAAAAAATCAGGCTCAAAAAAATTGAGACCAAAATGAGGGGCAGGGTAATAGTTTGAAATAATTTCATCTGCCTTTTGTAAAATTAATTACCCTATATTTAATATAAATGGGACTATATCATAATGTATTTATTAAGTCAACACCTAATACTATACGATGTAATTGATATATGCTACAATAGCAAATCAAATATGCCAATTGCCAAAAAACCTATACTAACTATTGCAATACCTGCTTATAACGAAGAGGCTAATATAGCCAATATTCTTGAGAACGTGCTAAATCAAAATCAAAAAACTGTAAATGTCAAAAATATTCTTGTTTATAATGACGCCAGTACAGATTCCACGCCGGATATTGTTAAAAAAATAATTCTTAATTACCCATTAATTAAATTAATTAACTTGAAAATTCGAATTGGTAAAAACGGTATACTCAATCGAATTTTTCGCGAGCGCAAGAGCGATATTTTAGTTGTACTTGATGCCGATATTGGCATAGTCGGCGCTGATTTCCTTGACAATATCTCGCGCCCTATTATTAATGATAAAAACGCGCAATTGGTTTCAGCCCATCAAACCGCGATACGGCCGAAAAATTTTATTGGCAAAATTATTTACGCGGCCTTACTCTTGTGGGACTATATACGATTTAGCATACCAAACAAAGACCATATACAGAATTTTTACTCATCGGCTACGGCATTAAGAGGATCATTTGTAAAAAACCTCTGTATTCCCGAAGCAGTGGCTGAAGAGAGAATATATCTCTATTTAATGGCAAAAAAATTAAATGGATTTCGATATAGCAATGACGCTCATGTTTTATTTTGGCCGCCTTCCACATTGAGTGAATATATCATGCTATCGGATCGAACTTTTGGAGCCAAACAACCTGAATTATCCAATTTATTCGGAGCACAGGCGAATACAATACACATTGTACCATGGAAATACAAAATAATCGGAATACTAAAATCATTTTTTTATCAGCCCTTTTATACGCCTGTCGCGATATTGTTAGGATTTTCATTGAATTTCCTTGTCACTCATAAAAAAAAACATTACCGCAAATTTTGGAATACAAATATTTCAACCAAGAAGCCTATTATCTTATGAAAACAAAAATAATTATATCCTCATATGATGATCTGAAAAATCCCGTCTACTCCGGCGGAGGGGCTTATGCCGTGCATCAATTAGCTAAAAGATTAAGCAAAAAATATAGCGTAACAGTAGTAACCGGCTCATTTAAAAAAGCCAAAAATCAGATGATCGATAATGTTTCATATGTGAGAATCGGATCCTGTGTCTTCGGACACAAAATTGGTCAGCTAATTTATCAATTTGCTCTGTTGAAATACTCCCGTAACCAAAAATATGATCTCTGGATAGAATCAACTACCCCGCCATTCACATTTTCTCTTTTGTCCAAATACAGCAAGAAACCGGTGATTGCTTGGGTAAATATGCTCTGCGGTGAAGATATGCAAAGAAAATATAAACTTAATTTTCGCGTGATCGAACAAGAACTTTGTAAATTATACAAACATATAATAACTCCGACTGATTGGGTAAAAAAAGAAGTATTGAAAATGAACAAAGATTCCGAAGTTTCCACCATCACGCTTGGTTTGGAGAAGAAAACCGCGATCAAAAATGTGATAAATAACTTTATGTTGAAGAATTATTTATTATTCCTGGGTCGTATTGAAGTCGATCAAAAAGGTTTGGATTTACTTATTAAGGCTCTATTTTTAACAAGGGATGAAATTCAACTTGTTATCGCCTGATACGGCCATCCCCGG